>JBATFE010000535.1:0-1956 GCA_049664445.1 Gammaproteobacteria bacterium | reverse complement strand
AACAGCCCGGTCGCCACGATGGCCACGAGGAATGAAGGCCACAGTACCGCTATGCACTTCTGGATCCCGGGTACCTGCTTTTCCTCCATTTTATTTTCCTCCTGGCGAGGGCGCGGCAGGCGCTACTCTTCCAGTTGCTCCTGTCCGGTCGACAGGCTGTAGACATAGGCGGCCAGCAGGTGGACCTTGTCCTCGCCGAGGAAATCCCGGTGCGGTGGCATGACGCCATTTCGACCCTTGGCCAGGGACTCCATCACCTGCTTGGGAGAACCACCATAGAGCCAGATATTGTCGGTCAGGTTCGGGGCACCCAGCGCCTGATTACCGGTACCATCGGCACCGTGGCAGGCGACACACAGCATCTGGTACTTCTCAGCAGCGCGTGCAACGGCCGCCTCGTCGACATCACGGCCGCTGAGGCTGAACACATATTCCGACATATCCGCGACACCGTCATCACCACCGAGGGCATCCTTCCAGGCCGGCATGACGCCGCTGCGACCGTTGAGGAGGGTCGTCTCGATAGCTTCCGGGGAACCACCATAGAGCCAGTCGTTGTCACGCAGGTTCGGAAAGCCGCGTGCACCGCGCGCATCGGAACCATGACAGGTCGCACAATAGTTCAAAAACAGACGCTCGCCCATGCGACGGGCATCAGGATCCGCAGCGACCGCGGCAATAGGCATTTCCTGATACTTTTTGAATAACGGACCGTACTTCGCGTCGGCGAAATCCATCTCGTGCTGGTACTGCCCCAGCGAGGTCCAGCCCAGCAGACCCTTGAAGGTGCCCAGCCCCGGATACAGCGCCAGGTAACCAATGCCGAAGAACAGCGTGAAGTAGAACATGTTCAGCCACCAGCGTGGCAACGGGTTGTTGAGCTCGACCAGATCGCCATCCCACACATGGTCCATTTCCTTGCCCTGTTCCTCCGGCTTGATAGCGCCCGATAACCAGCGGATCAACAGAAAGCAGGCCAGGATACTGCCGGCGGTTAGAACAATGATGTACCAGTTCCAGAAGCTGCTGGTGAAATCAGCCATGGGAATTCTCCTTGGACGTTTTTTCTGTCGGCTTGTCATCCTCGTGAAAGGGAATATTCGCCGCCTCATCAAAATCTTGCTTGCGTTTACTGCTCCAGGCCCAGATGACGATACCGACGAACAGCACCAGTACCACCACGGTCCAGACCGATTGAACTATGGAAACATCCATGCACTCATCTCCGCGTCTTGATGGCTGTACCCATGCCCTGTAGATAGGCAATCACGGCATCCATCTCGGTCTTGCCTTGCAGCGCCTGTGGCGCATTGGCGATATCTTCATCGCTGTAGGGCGCACCCAGCAGGCGCAGGACTTCCAGCTTGCGTTGAATCGTACTGGCATCGGCCGCGTTGTCTGCCAGCCAGGGGTAGCCCGGCATGATGGATTCCGGTACCACATCGCGCGGGTTGACCAGATGCACCCGGTGCCATTCATCACTGTAGCGTTCGCCGACACGCGCCAGATCCGGTCCGGTGCGCTTCGAGCCCCACTGGAACGGCCGGTCATACACATATTCGCCGGCAACCGAGTAATGCCCGTAGCGCTCGGTCTCGGCACGGAACGGACGGATCATCTGTGAATGACACAGGTAGCAGCCCTCGCGCACATAGACATCACGCCCTGCCAGTCGCAACGGGCTATAGGGTTCCAGGCCGTCTACCGCTTCTGTGGTGGACTGCTGGAAGAACAGCGGCACGATCTGCACCAGTCCGCCAATCGATATGGTGATGATGATCAGGATGATCATCAGGCCGATATTCTTCTCGATCTTTTCGTGTCCAGTCGCCATATCCTGTCTCCTTAATGCGCTGCGGCGGGGGCCGGGATAGTGCCGGTGGCCGGTTTGGCGCCCGCGATGGTCTTCCAGATATTCCAGGCCATCACCAGGGCGCCCACGAGGAAGAATGTACC
>JBATFE010000534.1:0-3914 GCA_049664445.1 Gammaproteobacteria bacterium | reverse complement strand
TCCACAAACAGGTGCCGCGGGGTATTGCGTATCACATCAAGCACGGCCTCGTTGCGAATACCTTCCTTCCGTAACCGCGCCACCAGCCGGTCGCGGGTACGTTGCGAAGTCATGCCAATGCCGCGAGTCGATGCATTCAAGACGGTTATTTCCTGATACCGGTAAGTCAGTCGGTCAGCCAGCTGGCCAGTCCGTCAATCGCATCATAGCGGGTCAGGTCTACATCGATGGGCGTTATCGAGACATACCCGGAGCGCACGGCAAAAAAATCCGTGCCCGGTCCGGCATCCTGCTCGGGGCCCGCCGGGCCCACCCAGTAGACCGGCCGGCCGCGTGGATCCTGCGCCTTGATAACCGCCTCTGACTTGTGACGGTGCCCGAGTCGCGTCGCCTGCATGCCTTTTAATTCATCCCAGGGTATATCGGGGACGTTGACATTGAGAATGGTATCCGCGGGCAGGGAGCCGGAGGTACAGCGTTTCACGAGGTCCACGGCGACACGCGCAGCGGTTTCGTAATAGGTCGGCCGGTCCGTCACCAGCGACAACGCAATCGCCGGGAAGCCGAGGAAGCGACCCTCCATTGCCGCCGCGACCGTACCCGAGTAGAGCACGTCATCACCGAGATTGGCGCCGGAATTGATACCAGCAACCACCATGTCCGGTTCCACATCCAGCAGACCGGTGATGGCGAGGTGTACACAATCCGTCGGCGTGCCATCCACACAGGTGAAGCCATTACTGCCCTGGCGGGCCCGAATCGGGTTATCAAGCGTCAACGAATTACTGGCGCCACTGCGGTCGCGGTCCGGCGCCACAACATGGATGCGGGCGATCTCCTTCAGTGCAGCAGCCAGCGCCTCGATACCCGGCGACTGGTAACCGTCGTCATTGCTGATCAAAATATTCATTATGCCTTTACAGCTTGCCTGTCCCCTGATTTTCTGCCCCGCAGGAGACCCTGCGAAACACGCTAAAAAATGCCTCTTTAATACAACAGCTATCTACCCACGGCAAGCCGTGTAGTATAAAGGACAATTGGGCGGGGAACCTGCAATCATTATGGCTAAATCCGGAAAACCCTCGACAGACGACATCGATCTGTTCCGCCGCAGTGTGGGGCCCGTCAGGAAAATTCACCATGACAAGATCGCACCGGCCAGAAAGTCGCAGCCATCACGGCCACGCCGGCATGCCCACTCTGATGAACCACTGCTGACCGACGCTTTCTCCGACGGCTTTGACAGCGGTGTGGTCACCCCGGACGAGGCCCTGTTCTTCGCCCGGCCGGGGCTGCAACAGCGGCAACTGCAACGCCTGAAGCGCGGCCAGCTGGCAATCGGCGCCGAGCTCGACATGCACGGCATGACGGCCGCCATGGCGCGCAGTGCCGTGGTCAACTTCATCGCGGTGTGCCGTGAACAGCGTATTCGCTGCGTGCGTATCATTCATGGCAAGGGATACGGTTCGGGAAACAGTGCACCGGTGCTGAAAAACCGTATCAACTCCTGGCTACGGCAACACCACGATGTGCTGGCCTTCAGTTCGGCGCAAGCCCGGGACGGCGGCAGTGGCGCGCTCTACGTACTGCTGAGATCCGGTCACTGACAGGGTTCAGCCTGCCGGCGTTGCCGCGAGTATCAGTTCACGCAACACACTGGTCGCGTAGGCCCCCGGCGGTAAACTGAATTCCAGCAGCAGCTCAGCCGTGCCGGTCCTCTGCCAGCCCAGGTCCTGCACCATGAGTCGCAGTGCACGCCGGTCCTGTTTCAGGCCGGCGGCTTCCAGGCCGGCACACCAGTTTGCATGCCCGGCGAGCACGGCGTGTTCCAGTTGACGACAGCTGCCTTGCACGGGGATTTCACCGCGACCGTGCAGCGGACCGGTGGGATGAATGTCCTTGCTGTGCACGCGTGCCAGCAGTTCCTCGTCAATCGTCCCGGCAACAAAAAAACTGTGACTGCCACTGAGTTGCATGGCGTCGCCATCAATCGGCACATTCCAGGTGGCCTCATTCACGCGCCGGGACAACACCTGGTTAAACAGAAAGGAACGCGCGGCTGACAGTGCCAGGCTGCGATTGTTTCTTGACATGCGCTGGCGCGGATTGGCAAACAGCCGCTGCGCAGTATGGAGATTGCCGGCATCACGACCGAAGCGTTGCTCGGCAAAATAATTGGGTACGCCCTCAGCGCCGATCAGGGCAAGTCTTTTCTCCAGATCCTCCCCTTCAGTCACGATTTCACGCAGCGTTATCCTGAAGCGGTTGCCCTGCAACGCACCGCGTCGCAGTTTCCGTGAATGACGGGCGTGCCGCAGTACGCTCAGGGTCTCCGAGTTGAGGGCCTCCCAGTGCGGCGCATCGCGCCCTGGCAGCTGTACCGAGAACCATTGCTCGGTCACGGCGCGCCGGTCCTTGAGACCGGCATAGCTGACCTGTCGTGGATGGACGCCGGCGAATCGTGCCAGTAGCGCGGCGACCCGCGGCGTATTTTCATTGCGCTTGCGTATCCATAGCCAGACATGCTCTCCCTCGCCGTCCGGTTCCAGCAAGGGCATCTCCGTGACACAGAAGTCTTCGGCCTGCAGGCGCAGCCGACCGGTTGTGGCCGGCTTGCCGTGCGCGTACGCCAGTGAGTGGATGGCCTGGTCGAGCACCGTGGCAGTCGCGAGGTCCCGTTAACGGGATTCCAGCAACACCACGGCTAGGGCCGCAATACCTTCGCCCCTGCCGGTAAATCCGAGGAGTTCGGTGGTGGTGGCCTTGACGTTGACACGGGCAAGCTTGATCTGCAGGTCAGCACTGATGTTTTCACGCATGGCATCAATATAGGTCGACAATTTCGGTGCCTGTGCGACGACCGTGATGTCGGCATTCTCCACCCTGAAATGATGCTCCAGCAGCTGTTCATGGGTCTTGCGCAACAGGATACGGCTATCGATGTTTTCATAGGCCGCGTCATGCGGCGGGAAATGCCGGCCGATATCACCGAGGCCGGCGGCACCGAGCAGTGCATCGCACAGTGCATGCAGCACGACATCACCATCCGAGTGTGCTTCCAGGCTGCGATCACAGGGTATCGGCACGCCACCCAGTACCAGCGTACCGCCGTCCTGAAAGGCATGCACATCCACACCCTGTCCAACTCTCATGATGATTGCCTCGATTGCAGGTAAAACGCTGCCAGCGGCAGGTCAGAGGGCACGGTAATCTTTATATTGTCACGCGCCCCCTGGACCATGCGTGGCCGGTAACCGGCAAGCTCCATCGCATTCGCCTCATCGGTTACCGGGTAACCGTCGCCAATGGCCTGTTGCAAGGCAGTGCGCAATGCGCCGGCAGGAAACATTTGCGGCGTATAGGCATGCCACAGGCCCTCGCGATCGACTGTGTCAGTGATACACAACTCGTCGTCGACGCGTTTCATGGTGTCTGCCACCGGCACACCCAGCAGTCCGCCCTCGTCACTGCTTTCCAGTGTCTTCATCAGGCGCTCGATATCTTCTGCGCGCACACAGGGGCGGGCGGCATCATGCACCAGTACCCAGTCATCGTCAGTGGCGCGGGCGGCGAGGTGCTTGAGTCCATTCAGGACCGAGTCGCAACGCTCTGCACCGCCGTTGACCGTTTCCAGTGCCTGCTGCGCATAGCGCTGCTGTATCCCCGTCCAGCGCTGGTCCGCTGGCGAAAGCACCAGGATAACGCCGGCGAGCTGCTGACAGCTCAGTAGTGTATCCAGGGTATGCTCCAGCACGGTCCTGTCGCCCAGTGTCAGGTACTGCTTGGGGATATCTGAACCCATGCGTGTACCCGCACCGGCGGCGGGAACGATGGCCCAGAATTTTGCTTTAGTCTGCATATGCGTACAAAAACATCACCGCGAAATCTGGCACGGGTTGAATCGGGTATAAGAC
>JBATFE010000533.1:0-4636 GCA_049664445.1 Gammaproteobacteria bacterium | reverse complement strand
GTCCTGCCCCGGGAGGCGCGGCGCATGGAGTGCGCGCGGCGTGAATTGCTGGACCTGTTTTCACGCTGGGGTTACGACCTCATCATGCCGCCGTTTATCGAATACCTGGAATCCCTGCTCACCGGCGCCGGCAATGACCTGGATTTGCAGACCTTCAAGGTGACCGATCAACTGACCGGGCGCATGATGGGCGTGCGTGCTGACATGACACCGCAGGCAGCGCGTATCGATGCACACCCGCTGCAGCGCAGTGAGCCGACACGGTTGTGCTACCTGGGAACGGTTTTGCACACGCGCGCGGACGGCTTCGGCGGTTCTCGCAGCCTGCTGCAGGTGGGTGCCGAGCTTTTCGGCCACGCGGGCGTCGAAAGTGATGTCGAGATCATCAGCCTGCTGCTGGAGTCGCTGCAGCTGATGTCGATCTCCGGGCTCCATATCGATCTCGGCCACGTCGGAATCTTTCGCGGGCTTGCCCGGGATGCAGACCTTTCGGAGCAGCAGGAAAACGAGCTGTTCGAGGCACTGCAACGCAAGGCCGTGCCGGAAATAGAAGAGATGCTTAATGGCTATGTAGCGGATGACGGACAACGCCAGCGTCTGGCGGCACTGGCGAGCCTGAACGGTGATCGCAGTGTGCTGCAGCGAGCGCGTCAGCAACTGGCCGGCGCCAGTGAACCGGTACTCGCTGCACTGGAAAACCTCGCTGCCATTGCTGCTCTGATCGAGCAACGCGCCGGCGGTGAAACGCTGTATTTTGACCTTGCTGAATTACGCGGTTACCGCTATCAGACCGGTCTGGTGTTTGCCGTATTCGTGCCCGGCAGTGGGCGGGAGATCGCCCGTGGCGGCCGCTATGATGCGATCGGCAAGGTGTTTGGGCGCTCGCGGCCGGCAACCGGTTTCAGCACCGACCTGAGAGAATTGATGCGCTTGAGCCAGCGTGCATTTGCTGACAGGCGCGGCGCCATCTTTGCGCCAGCCGGCGAGGACCGCGATTTACTGTCTGCGGTACAGGCGTTGCGCGAGTCAGGTGAGCGGGTTGTTCGTCAATTGCCCGGGCAGCAGGGTGACGCGGCCGCCATGAGTTGTGACCGCCGCCTGGTCAGCGAGAACGACGGGTGGGTTGTTCAGCCGGTATGAAAATTGAAGGCGACACGCTGTTACTGCCGGGCATGACTGCAACCGAGCACCTGTATACCAGTTCCAGAGTTTTACAGACAAGAGAGTATTCAAATGGGTAAAAACGTAGTTGTCATCGGTACCCAGTGGGGTGATGAAGGCAAGGGCAAGGTCGTGGACCTGCTGACAGACAGGGCATCCGCCGTGGTGCGCTTCCAGGGCGGCCATAATGCCGGTCACACGCTGGTAATCGACGGCCAGACCACGGTATTGCACCTGATCCCCTCCGGCATCCTGCGTGCCAACGTCCTGTGCCTGATCGGCAACGGTGTGGTGCTGTCACCCGCGGCGCTGCTGGAAGAACTGGAAATGCTGGACAAGGCCGGTGTGCCGGCGCGTGAGCGTTTGAAGATCAGCGAGTCCTGTCCGCTGATTCTCCCCTATCATATTGCGCTCGACCAGGCGCGTGAACATGCGCTTGGTAAAAAGGCCATCGGCACCACCGGGCGCGGTATCGGGCCGGCCTATGAAGACAAGGTGTCGCGTCGCGGCCTGCGGCTGGGTGAACTGCTGGACCCGGCACATTTTACCGAGCGCTTGCGTGAAGTGATGGAGTATCACAATCACACACTGAAGCACTATTTCAAGACCGCTACGGTGGATTACCGGCAGGTGCTGGATGAGGCGCTGGCGCAGGGTGAACAGATCGCCCCGATGGTGACTGATATCCCCGGTCTGCTGCACCGCATGCGCCGCGAGGGCAGGGATATCATGTTTGAAGGGGCGCAGGGCGCGTTACTGGATATCGATCACGGTACCTATCCCTATGTGACCTCATCCACCACCACGGCCGGCGGTGCCGCCAGCGGTAGCGGTATCGGCCCGCGTCACATTGATTACGTGCTGGGCATTGTCAAGGCCTACACCACCCGCGTCGGTGCCGGGCCGTTCCCGACCGAGCTGTTCGATGCGGTCGGTAATCACCTTGGCGAGAAGGGCCACGAGTTCGGTGCCACCACCGGCCGGCAACGCCGCTGTGGCTGGCTGGACACGGTCGCGCTCAGACGCTCGCTGGACATCAACAGCGTGACCGGCATATGCATTACCAAGCTCGATGTGCTCGATGGACTCGAAACCCTCAAGATCGCCGTCAGTTACACTCTGAACGGTGAGCGTATCGACATCCCGCCGGCCGGGGCTGACCTGATCGAGCAATGTGAGCCGGAATACATCGAAATGCCGGGCTGGTTGGAATCGACCTTCGGGATAAAAAGTTACGAGGAACTGCCGGCGGCGGCGAAGGCCTACCTCGACAAGATCGAGGAACTCTGTGAAACACCCATCGCTATCGTTTCTACCGGGCCGGACCGCGCCGAGACAATTGTTCTCAAGCATCCATTTGAATAAAAAAGGCCGGTGCCATGAACAGGCACCGGCCCTTGATTTTGTGGTGCCGAGGAGAGGACTTGAACCTCCACCGGGTTACCCCGACTAGCACCTGAAGCTAGCGTGTCTACCAATTTCACCACCTCGGCGTGGCTCCCGTAACGGCAGATAGCTGTTTCGAGAGCGGCGAACTCTACCGCTTGATATATGACTTGTCAATTTACCCCGGCTGACCGCACACTTACGGGTTGTAGTGTAAGCCAATCAACAAGCTGAGACAGATTCAGCAGCGTTTAACCGACCTGCTAACCAAACATTATGCAAAGAAAAAAGAAAAGGACGAGCAAAACAGCGCACCGCAGTGACCCGCACGCCAGCCGCGAGGCCACGCGCTACGAACAGCCCATTGCCAGCCGCGAGCTGATACTTGAAGTGATTACCGAGGCGGATCATCCCGTTAACCGTAACGATCTCGAGGCACTGCTGGGTATCCGGGATGAGGATGCAGTCGAGGCGCTGCGACGGCGCCTCAATGCCATGCTGCGGGATGGCCAGCTGGTCCGCAACCGGCGTGGCTGCTATGCACGGGCTGACCAGTTTGATCTGGTGCCGGGCAGGGTCATTGCACACAAGGACGGATTCGGCTTCCTGGTGACCGATGACGAGGGCGATGATGTCTACCTGTCTGCGCGCCAGATGCGTGCAGTGTTCCATGGCGACCGGGTACTGGTGCGTATCACCGGGCTGGACCGGCGCGGACGACGTGAGGGTGATGTCGTCGAGATACTGAAACGCAACACGCACCATGTGGTGGGGCGTTTCTACAATGAGAAGGGCGTGACGTTCGTATCACCGGACAACAAGCGCCTGCCGATGGAAATCGCGGTACCGGCGGATGCGGTCAACGGCGCGCAACATGGCCAGATCGTATCGGTTGAGATCATCGAGCAGCCCAGCAAGCGCTCGCCACCCGTTGGGCGCGTGGTGGAGGTGATTGGCGACCACATGGCGCCCGGCATGGAAATCGATATTGCCATCCGCAGCCACGATGTCCCGCAGGCCTGGCCGCCAGCGGTTGAAGCGGAGATTGCCGGCCTGGACGAACAGGTACCGGCGAAGGCCAAGCGCGGTCGCGAGGACCTGCGCGAGTTGCCGCTGGTGACCATCGATGGCGCCGATGCACGGGATTTTGATGATGCCGTGTACTGCGAGGCCACACCGAAGGGCTGGCGCCTGCTGGTGGCCATTGCCGATGTCTCGCACTATGTGCACCCGGAGACGGCGCTCGACAAGGAGGCCCTTGAGCGCGGCAATTCCGTGTATTTTCCCGAGCGCGTGATCCCGATGCTGCCGGAAGTGCTGTCCAACGGGTTGTGCTCACTGAACCCGGATGTGGACCGTCTCTGCATGGTGTGCGAAATGATCTTCAACGGTGAAGGTCGCATGATCCGCTCGCGCTTCAGCAATGCCCTGATGCGCTCGCATGCACGCCTCACCTACAGCGAGGCCGCCGCTATCATGGTTGACGCTGACAAGCAGGCCTGCAAGCGCCACCAGGCCCTGGTACCGCATCTGGATGAGTTGTATCGCCTCTTCAAGGTGTTGCGCAAGGAACGCGTCAAACGTGGTGCCATTGACTTCGAGACTACCGAGACGCGCATCGTGTTCGGTGCCGAACGCAAGATAGAGCGCATCGTGCCACTGGTACGCAATGATGCGCACAAGGTCATAGAAGAGTGCATGGTGGCGGCCAATGTGGCCGCGGCACGATACCTGGAGCGGCACAAGATGCCGACCCTGTACCGCATACACGCGACACCTTCCGGGGACAAGGTTACCGATTTACAGGCATTTCTGAATGAACTGGGTCTGGGGCTGCGCGGCGGCCAGAAACCCACGGCCAGGGATTATTCGGCCGTGCTGGAACAGGCGAAAGGGCGTCCGGATGAGCACCTCATCAACACGGTGCTGTTGCGTTCCATGCCGCGTGCCGAGTACAACCCGGACAACATCGGTCACTTCGGTCTTGCGCATGAAAACTATGCGCATTTCACCTCGCCCATCCGCCGTTACCCGGACCTGCTGGTGCACCGGGCTATCCGCCATCTGCTGGCCGGGAGCAAGCCGAAGA
>JBATFE010000532.1:0-1983 GCA_049664445.1 Gammaproteobacteria bacterium | reverse complement strand
CCATTGACCGCTGAATTCACACTGGGTCCCGGCACTGAAGGTTATGTTTCCACCCGTATCAAAATGGGTAAAACGGCCAACGTTATTGCGGTGGTCAAGGCTGGAGACAAACTCTACAGTGCCCAGAAGGAAGTCAAGGTAACGATCGGCGGTTGCGGCGGTTAATCATCCACCCCACCCGCAGATAAAAAATTTTTAAAATTCAAGCGTACCAAGAGGATTAATCATGGCAAGCATTAAAATGCGCGCAGCAATTACAGATGGCGTGACAACTATCAAGGCGCTGATCAGCCATCCAATGGACACCGGACTGGTGAAAGACAAAAAGACAGGACAGACAATCCCGGCTCATTTCATCCAGGAAGTCGTCTGCAAGCACAAGGACACGACGGTAATGACCGCCAACTGGGGTGCTGCAATCTCCAAGAACCCTTACCTGTCTTTCAAGTTTACCGGTGCCGCCGCAGGAGACACAGTGAGCCTGAGTTGGGTTGACAACAAGGGCGAGAAAGATTCGGCCGACGCAACCATCAAATAGAGCAATTACTCACCTCCAGGGGTAACATCTAATGAAAAAATTTGTGACTGCAACAATACTACTGGGTCTGCTTGGCGGGTTTAGCCTGACCGCACAGGCGACACCACAAGAAGACCTGAAGGAATTCAGAGCTTATTTCGAAAACCGTTTTCCTAAAACGCCCTTCAATGACTTCATTAATGGTGTCTATTCCGTTGATGCGGCATCAAGGGAACAATGGGAAGAAATCGAGGAATTCCCTCCTTACGAGCTGAGCCTTTCGAAAGGTGAGGAACTCTTTAACAAGCCGTTCGCAAACGGCAAAGGCTATGCTGACTGCTTCCCGAATGGTGGCATCGGTATTGCCGAACGCTATCCTTTTTTCGACAGTAAATCCGGCAAGGTCATCACCCTTGAGTCAGCGATCAATACCTGTCGCCAGTCCAATGGTGAAGAACCACTGGGCTGGGAAAAGGGTGCGATCGCTGATATTTCGGCTTACATGCACTACACCTCACGGGGTAACATCATCAATGTTCAGATACCGGATGACCCTGCTGCCCTCGCCGCTTATGAACGGGGCAAGAACCATTTCTATGCCAAGCGCGGACAGCTCAACATGGCCTGTGCTGACTGCCATGTCTACAATTCCGGCAACAAGATCCGTGCCGACCTGCTGAGCCCGGCACTCGGCCATGTGACACACTTCCCGGTGTATCGCTCAAAATGGGGTGGTATGGGTACACTGCACCGCCGCTACGGTGGCTGCAACAAGCAGGTCCGCGCCAAGTCCTTCCCGGCCCAGAGCGACGAATACCGTGCCCTGGAATACTTCACGAGCTACATGAGCAACGGGCTGGAAAGCAACGGGCCCGGTGCACGCAAGTAACACAGCACTCCTCAAGTAACAGCTTAAGCCCGGCCTGTGCCGGGCTTTTTTTACTTCAAATTGACATTCATGGCACAGAGGACGAAACTTACTACAGCAAACTAAAGAGCAAGCCTGCAATACCATAATAATTTCGAGGAGTTACCACCATGTCGAAGTTCAAGAATCTGTCTCTGCTGTTCACCCTGATTTTGGCTGCCGGGCTGTCATTCAATGCCTACGCCGGGCCGTTCTGCGGCGATAATATTGTTCAACCAGAATCGCCATACTTTGAAGAGTGTGATGAGGGTGAAGTCCAGTTCTCCGACCTTTGTAATAACCAGACTGATCAATTTGATGGTCCATGCCAATTTACAATCTGTGGAGATAACGTCGTACAGACTCCCAATGGATCGGGTGGCGACGAGCAATGTGAACCGCCGGGCACAGCGCTCTGCGATGACTTCTGTATGGATGTAACGACCACGACAACGACCACGACAACAGCAGCTCCGACGACCACCACGACGGCCGGTGCAACGACTACAACAGCCGCCGCGACCACCACCACGGCCGGTGCAACGACTACAACAGCTGC
>JBATFE010000531.1:0-5574 GCA_049664445.1 Gammaproteobacteria bacterium | reverse complement strand
CATCGTCGCCGTTGTCGGGGTGGCCATTTTATTCATCTATAATGGCCTGATCGATGCGCGTGAAAAGGTCAATGCCGGCTGGGCGCAGGTGGAGAACCAGTACCAGCGGCGACTGGACCTGGTGCCGCTGTTGATCGATGGCGTCAAAACCTATATGGATCATGAACGCGAGACCCTCACCGCGCTGACCGAGGCCCGTGCCAATGCCCTCGGCGCAAACAAGGCCCTTGCGGGAAGGTCGCCCGATACAGAACAGCAACTGCGCGCCATCGAAGCCTCCCAGGGTGGCCTGCAGTCAGCGCTCGCACGGCTGTTTGCCGTGGTGGAAAATTATCCGGATCTCAAGGCCAGCCAGAACTTCCTCACCTTGCAGGACCAGATCGAGGGCACGGAAAATCGCATTGCGATCGAGCGGCGCAATTACAACGAGTGGTCACGACGCTATAACACGCGGACCATGAAATTTCCATCCAACGTGATTGCCGACCTGCTCGGATTCAGCAGCAAGCCCTACTTCCAGGCGGAAGACAGTGCCCTGCAGGGCCTCGACGATCCCTTCGGTCGCCAGACGCAATAAGCGATGCGTCGCCTGCGCCGGTTCGGTCTTCTGCTGCTGGTCGCGGCCGGCGCCGGTGCACTCATCTATATACTACTGCGGCAACAGCATGACGCTTTACCTGACCTGCCCCCCTTCACACTCGAGCAACGGCCACAGGCAGATCGCCTGCTGTTCGACTATGCCGGCCTTCTAGAGCACTACCGTGAGGGTACCCGCAACTACCTGCACGGCATCACGCAACAATTCCACATCGAGGCCGTCATCGTCAGCCTGCCCGACCTGGGCCCGGCACGTAACATCGAGGAACTCGCGGTGGATATCGCCAACCGCTGGCAGATCGGGCGCGAGCATGAAGGACGCGGCCTGCTGTTGCTGCTGGTAAACGATGGCAAGCAGGTCAAACTCGAGGTTGCCTACGAACTGGAGGACGTGTTTACTGATGCCTTCAGCGGATATGTCGAAGACCTGCAGCTGAAACCCTACTTCCTGCGTGACGACCTGGGTACCGGTCTCATCGCAGTGATGGAGGAACTGGAGCAGCGTGCACAGTTGAAGCGCCAGGATGACTACACCCCGGGCATGATCAGCCAGCTCGATGCAGAATTACTCGCCGGGGGCGCCGGTGCAAAGCGGCAACTCAACCGCTACCGGGACACGCAACCGTCAGCGGAAACAAGTCGCTATGATCCTGCTGACGGCGCCCGGTCACCCGCGGACGCCTGGCGTATCATGCTCGCCAAGTGGGCCGGAAAAGGCGCGGATATCCAGGCCGACATCTATACCGAAATGACCAAGCTGGCAATGGGTGACCAGAACCGGCCCGATGACCGCACCCGGGCCGCGCTACCGCAATGGCAGGATGCAGAATTCCAGGTGCTCGGCGACGAGGATCACGCCGTGATCTTTTTCGGCAACCGCAAGGGCTGGAACAACGCACCCTTCCTGTTCTGTAATACTCCGGCGGGCTGGAAATTCGATATCGTCCACCAGCGCAGACTGGTGGTGATGGGGTCGAATCCCGACTGGAAGGTGGAACAGGGGAACTACCCCTATGTGAACCTCCTCGACCAGGTACCGCAATCGACCGGCAAGGACCTGCCCCTGGAACCGTCCGACCTGTATGCGTGCTCACGTGACGAGCAGATTGCACGGGAGATGCGCACCCTGCAACAGCGGCTTGAAACCAGCCCCGATGATTTCGATACGGTCATGGCCCTCGCCCGCCTCAATGTCATATCCGGTCGACGGCCCAATCATGTCACCCCGCTGATCAAGCGCGCAAAGCAACTCGACCCCGCCAGCGCGTTACCGTACAAGTATGCTGCGATATACAACGTCAACAGTTTTTTCCAGTACGAGACGGCGCTGCAGGATATCGAAACCTATATAGAGAAAGAACCCGGAGATGCGTTCGGCTACAACGTCAAGGGCTTCCTGCATTACCGTCTCGGCAACTACAGAAAATCGATCGAGGCACTCGAGCAGACGCTCGAGCTTGATGCAGACAATGTCTATGCCTGTGCATTGATGTCACGCGACTACGCCCTGTTATACAGCAAGGCGTACAAACTCGATCCCCGCCGTGCAAATTACAGGAAGCAGGCACTGGCCATGTTGCACCAGGCCGAGACCGCCGGGACACAGGACGCGGCACGTATCGACCGTCTAAAGCACTGGCTGCAACGGCGCAAGATCCTGTAATCTTCATCCCGGCAGAAAGAAATCAGCGGGGCCAGAGCCGTGTATTCAATGCTGAACACCGACCCGCGTTGCAGGTGTGCGCGCAACCGGTTTTCAACATACAATCAGCCTGGGCACTGATGCCGCCAAACACGGCTGCTTGGTATTTATTCCCTGCGTCAGCCTATTGTTTACAGCGCCGGAACAGAATAAACCCGAGATCATCCGGTTTGTGGGGAAGGGTTTCCGAAAACCGGGCCATGCGGACACGACAGGCCTGGACCAGCTTTTCTGCCGCGGCAGGCAATGGACCGGCGCGGATAATATCCTTGATCTCATCAACAAGCAGGTTATCGAATAATCCGTCACTGGCTATTAGCAGGGTATCAAGTGGTGCCATGGTGATTCTCGGACCCATTTCAACGCGCATGTCGGACGTGCCAATAATATTTGAAACCAGGTGACGCTCTTCATCATGCATGGCGTCATCTACCTCAATCAGTCCTGCTTCGACCGCGTAACCGACCGGGGAATGGGAAATGGACTGATGCTTTATCTTTCCGCGCTGTCCGGTAACCAGGATTTCAGAATCGCCAACATGGTAGGGCCGGATGTCCTGATTCAGGATTTCTATTGCGGCAAGGGTGGTACCGCAGCCGCTGCCATGATCCATAACAATCTGGTTAGCCTGCTCGATAGCATCCAGAATTGCCTCACGAAATGCTGGCGACTCGCTGCAATTTGCAATGACATTTGCGCTCACCTGACGTACAGCAGTCGCTGAAGCCACCTCTCCGGACGGAAGCCCGCCAAGGCCATCGGCCACGACAAGAACACCGGCTGTATCGCCACAGGGGATCAGCCCGGCAGCATCCTCATTATCTGTTTCCTTTCCCGGGGCGCGCTCGGTAAATACGCAGGCTATGCCATTTGCAAATTGAAAGGTTTCGACCCCGCCGGTATCCACGCCCAGATAGAGTCTGGGCTCTTTAAGCGCTAGTGCCATGTCAGTGTTTCCAGATGCTCCCTGAGCTGGCCTGCCGTTCGGAATTTCTTGAGAATAAGCGAGCGTTTCAAGCCACAACATATTTTCTTTATAACTTCCGGCTGGTGCCTGTAATGTGTACGCCCCCCGACAGCATCATAAAGAATCCTGACCAGATTGATCACATCATCATGAATATTCCCGGGCCTTGGGGCACCCCAGTGATAAAAATCAAGTAATTTCAAATCGAATCCAAGACCATAACGCTGCACAATAATATTATCTGAATGCAAATCACCGTGATACTCCTTCATCTGGTGAATACACTCAATACCGGTTGCCAGTGCATGCAGCAGATGCAGACCCTGGAACGGTGCAAGGCGTTTGCCTGCCTGTCGATTGAGGAATGTTGTCAGCAGTTCACCTTCGACAAACTCTGATACCAGAAGCGTTACGAGCAAGCCTCGATACATGATTGTTTCGCTGGTGTGATACTGAATGGCGATGGAACAGTGTCTCAGTTTATGGAGCTTGCGGGCGTAGAAACTGGCAGCACGATCCCGGAGATTGCGGTGCGGATAAAAAAGCTTGACGGCGCGTTCAATGCCCGTGGGCCGTTCACGCACCAGAAATACTTCGCCTTCCCAGCCAGCGCCAAGGGACTGAACAAGCTCGTACTTCCCGGCCAGAATCCTGCCCGGCTTCAGATCAAATTCATCGATTACAACCCGGCCGGAATGCGAACCTTTCCCCATATGTTGTGCACCTTGAAAAACCCCTGTCGAATGCTGCCCTCGCGGCCTGATTCACTACAATACACTGCGAATACCAACCGCTCAATATACGGTGCATGGCTGACACGGCAGCCCGTTCAATCACCCGCAGGATGAACCGACCCTAGTACGCGAATGAAATATCCCGGCATCGGGGTCAACACGAACCCACAAAGACTCACAGGGTTTGGTATCTATTTGCTACGTAAATGGATTCAACACGCATACGCCTGTTTTAACGAAGTCCTTGTGATTACGTGAAACAACCGTCAATTCATAAATCAGTGCTGTTGCGGCAATTTGCTTGTCCAGCGCATTTTCAGGATGCGGTACCCTGAGCCGCCCCCAAAGCTGTGCAATATCCTGGTTGATATCGAGAATGTGATCCTGGTATTCAATCAGTAAATCCACCAGCCACTTCTCCAATTGATTGGCCTGGCGCGTATCACCGCGATAACGAATCAATTCAACACCGCGCCGCAATTCACCGACGCTGACAACCGACATAAACACCCTTGCCTCGTCCTCAATGGCCTGCTTGAAGAACGACCGCACCCCTTTATTCGCTTTTGACTTTTTTCGCACCTCGCTAATGACGTTAGTATCAACCAAATACATGGTCGTTTCCGGCTTCATCCTCTACCCGCTCAAAATCTTCATCCTGTCCCACATTGGGCATAGCTGCGAGTGCTTCCGCGAAGCTCCTCCCTTTTGGCCGTAACAATAACTCTTCGAGCAAGGCGCGATGTTCAGCCTCGGCACTTCGTCCGTGCCGTGCCGCACGCTGTTTGAGTACATCAACAATACGTTGATCGAGATTTCTGACTACGAGATTAGCCATAACAGCACCTTATCTGTTGCAGTAAGGAAGTGATTGCAATGATAGCAGTCGACAGGCTATAATGCAATCATTGATAGCATTCGTCAATGGGCGTATCGATTCCCGTCGGATGCCTAAAGCCTTTGGTCGCCAGTTACGGGCGGCGGGCATTAGCTTCGAGGATAGGCAGGACCTGCTAGGGCACCGGTCAGGAAGAATGACCACGCACTACTCGGCGGCCGAATTGACCCGACTGATTGAAGCAGCCAACACGGTGTGTAGTCGCGGTGACAAGAGGCCCAGACTGTGTAAAAACGCATGACTCGTTATAATCACGTCATCGCAACGGCGTGAGGTAGTCATGAAGCGTTTCATTGAAGGTGAAGACCGCAACCAGAGCACGTTATTTCCCGAATGTCTGGATGATTACATCGCGGAAGATAATCCCGTCAGGGTCGTTGACGTATTCGTTGACGAACTTGATATCGCCCGGCTGGGCTTCGAGCGTATTGAGCCAAAGGTGACCGGCAGACCTGCCTATCATCCATCGATGCTTCTGAAGCTCTACATCTACGCCTATCTCAATCGTGTTCAGTCCAGCCGTCGTATTGAGCGAGAGGCTCAACGCAACGTCGAGCTGATGTGGCTGACCGAGCGGTTGGCACCCGACCACAAGACGATCTCGGACTTTCGCAAGGACAACAGCCAGGCGATTCGTGGTGTATGTCGCGAGTTTGTTGTCCTGTGCCGGCGTCTG
>JBATFE010000530.1:0-4539 GCA_049664445.1 Gammaproteobacteria bacterium | reverse complement strand
ATATGGCTGACCTTCGACTCGTCGTAATCGACATAGCCGACGGTGTCGATGCCGCGCCACAATCGCGAACGTTCGGCGATGGCCGTGCGTACACCGAGGTTCTGCACCATCTCCGGTGCAATGCTTACATAACTGCCATCAGCGGCACTTTCGTCCGCGTACACCGGGACCAGATCCATGCCCATGGGTGACTTGCCCGGTTTGTCGCGACGGTAATTGGCATCCATGGGTGCGACCCAGTAAAGGATTTCCCTGTCGTCATCGGCGGCAGTCACTGTCAGCGGTAATGACAGCAGGGCAGCCATGAGGGTGCTTGAAAACAGGGCATTCAGGGTCTGGCTTTTCATGGTGTTGCTCCGGCGAGATACAGCAGGTTGGCCTCTGCCTTGGCGCGGTCGACGCGAATGCGCAGCGCGTTGAGGCGCACTTCAAGGTCGGCTATGCGCGCGCGCATCAGGGTGGTGAACTCGGTGACGCCGCTTTGGTAGGCCTTTAACGAGGCCTGTGCATTGGCGGTGGCCTCCTGCAACAGCCTGGATTCATAGAGGCTGGCACGTTCACCGAGACGTTGCCAGTTGGCATAGTCGCTGTTCAACTGCTGTTGCAGTTCCCGCATGCGCTCATCCCGGTTGAGTTCCACGGCAGAGGCCTCCTGAACGCTGGCAGCCAGTCGCCGGTCCTGCCGGTTCGCCGTAAACAGCGGCAGGTCCACTGTCACCATGGCGGCCATCATGTCACTGCGGCTGTCGCCGGCGGGATCATCACCAAAGCGTTTGCGGTATTCAATGCCGGCACTCCAGCCGGGCTTGTACTGCTCGCGTGCGATATTGATGTTCTGGTTTTCAGCCTGCAGACGGGCTGTCTCGACACGGATCTCCGGGTGCCCGGGAAGACCGGCCGCCAGTGCCTCTTTCAGCGGCAAGGCCGGCAGCGTCGGGAACTGGTTGCTGACAGGTAACTGCGCGGCATCACCAATCCATTTGCTCAAGGCCGCACGCTGCTGGTCTTCCTCGCTCCTGATGCGCGTTGTGCGATCGTCGAGACGCGACAGTTCCAGCGATGCATTCAGTACATCCTGCTGGCTGACACGGCCGGTTGCATAGTGTGAGCGGGTGATATCGACCAGTTGCGTGAACAGGCCGCGGGATTTGGTGATGATGCTCTCGGCCTGTACCTGGTAGTAAAGCTCCAGGAACTGTTTGCGCACATCACGCTCCACCTTGCGCGCCGCCATTTCGGACATGGCCTGCATCGCGGTTGCCAGCCATTCGGACTGTCGTTGCCGGTATTGCAGCGTGTCGCCGCGCGGGAAGCTCTGCTCGATGCCCAGCCGCAGTTGCGTGGCGGGGTCTTCCCTGAGATCAAAATCATCCAGCGGTACATTGTAGAGTCCGGTTCTTAATTTCGGGTCCGGTAACTGGCCATCGGCCACGGCGGCATCGCTGAGCGCCTGCGAACGTGCCCGGCTGGCGGCAATCACGGGGTCATCGAGCAGCGCCAGTCGGACTGACTCATCGATGTCCAGCTCGGCATGGCTGTGGCCTGCAGCAAGCAGCAACGTCACCAGTAACGGCAGTGTCAGCAGTCCCGACCGTTTAATGGCGGGCAGATGACGGGTGTGCGTCCCCCGTGCGCGGGCACGCAGGGACCGGGCAAGACTCCGGAAATAAAACATGGTAACTCTCCATAACGATCAAGCGGCAAGACATACACACGAACGGCTGCAGTCGCAGCGCGCGTGCGTGACCTGAAAAGGCTAGATCGAAACGGGAGGTCGGTAGGGCGGGGAAAAATTACCGGGTGGAAAGCTGACAAGCAGCGACGGTGTCGGTGCTGTGTTGTGTGCCTCGGGGTGAATGACACTGCTGTTCGCGATGCCGATGGTGCTGTGAACACAGTCGCTACAGTTGCCGTCCGCACAGCTGCCGTCGCACTGGTGGCAACAGTCTTCGGTCTGGCTCTCTGGCGTGGCGGCCTGCTGCTGTGTACTGCCGTCTGCTGCGGGCATGCCGTGCATCATCCCGGCGCAGTGGGAATCAGTGTCGGTGGAGGCTGTTGCAGGCAGGGCGAGCGCACCGCGCAGTGGCGCAAAGGCCAGTGCCAGGGTGATGAACAACAGCAGTAATGTGCGCAAGCGGCGAGTCATTGTCATCAGGTTAGTCCCGTTAGGTACGACTAATCAAGTCTTGAGTGCGGCATGATTGTCTTTGTCATCATCGGCATGCCGGGTTATGTCCTTTAAAATCATTGCGTTAAGGGTTTGCCGGTTCTGTGTTCTATTCACTGGTGTGGCTGGATAAAATGCGGGGAGAGTGAGTTTAGTCGGAGAAAGCGTCACGGAGGCAGTGAGTAATCTGATATGTGCGGTCGATTCACACTACATACCCCGGAAGCCGAAATCCTGCAGGCCTTCGATATCGCGTCGGCATCCGTCGCGCTGCTGCCGCGCTATAACATCACGCCTTCACAGGATATCCCCGTGGTGCGTGCCAGTGATGAGGGTCGGGAGCTGCGCATGGCACGCTGGGGCCTGGTTCCAGGCTGGTCAAAAGAGGCGCGACCAAAGTATTCCACTATCAATGCACGGCTCGAATCCGCTGCAGAGAAACCGACCTACCGTGGTGCCTTCAGGCACAAACGTTGCCTGATTCCCGCGGATGGTTTCTATGAGTGGCAGCGCGAGGGAGATAAAAAAACGCCGTACCATATACGACTGCAGGATCAAACCGTGTTTGCCTTTGCAGGGCTTTGGGAGCACTGGGAGGGTGATGACGAAAGCTTTGACAGTTGTGCCATCATCACCATGCCTGCCAGCGGTGTCATGCAAACTGTGCACACGCGTATGCCAGCACTCATAGCAGCTGACGGCTATGATGCCTGGTTAGACAAGGGCATCACGCATACAGCCGATATCATGCCGCAGCTGGCATCAACCTTGTCCGGACAACTTCAGGCCTACCCGGTGAGCAGCTATGTGAATTCACCGAAACACACCGATGCACGCTGTATAGAGCCGCTTTGATCAAGCGTCATCAACGGGGCACGAGCAAACGCAGGGTGCGTTTCACGTACCGAACATGACAGACACGCCATTGCTAAACGGTGCGCGGAGCGCACCCTACCGAAAAGAAGGGGCAATCTGTTGTTTTATGGTGTGCAGAGCGTACCCTGCTGATTCAGGGCGCGGGTGTGTGGTCAGCCGCTGCCGCATCCAGCAGCACGGTCAAGCGCTGCCGGGCCGAGATGCGGGCAATCGGCAGGTCGGCACCCTGTTGCCATTGGCTGACAGCATCGCGCTTGCCGCTGCCGGTGACCAGCACCAGCACATGACGGCTATCACTCAGTGACTCGGCGCTCAGGCTGACCCGTTCAGGGGGTGGTTTGGGCGCGTAATGAACAGCATGCACAAGCTCACCGGGCGGGAAGGCATGGCCGGGAAACAGGCTGGCCGTGTGGCCGTCTTCCCCCATGCCGAGTATGACCATGTCAAAGGGGAGTGCCCGGCGTACAGATTCTGCGTATTGATGTGCGGCAGTGGCCGCGCCGAGTTCGGCTGGAATGGCATGAATGTGGTCGGCCGGGACCTGTCCCCGAGCCAGCCAGGCGTCGGCAGCCATCCGGCTGTTGCGCTCGGCATCATCCACCGGCAGGCAGCGTTCATCACCAAAATAAACATGCCAGTTGTTCCAGTCTGCCTGTGAAGCAGCGAGTTGTTGATAGACCTTTCCGGGTGTGCGACCGCCCGCCAGTACCAGCCGAAACACGCCGCGTTCCTGTATCGCGACGCTGGCGGCCTGCAAGATTAGTTCAGTGGCATACGTGGCAACAGCATCTGCATCAGTCAGGGTCTGCCAGTCAACTGTATCCCGAGTGGTCTGCATCTCACTTGCTGCTGCAGACGTTGCAGGGCCGCCAGGCCCGGCCGTCGCGGGCAATCAGGTCTTCCGCCTCGCGGGGTCCCCAGCTGCCCGCCGTATAGTTGGGAAAATTACGCGGTGGCAGCGCGCTCCAGACATCCAGTATCGGTTCCACCAGTTCCCAGCTGGACTCGATGATGTCGGCACGCTTGAACAGCGTCGGATCACCGTTCATGCACTCATACAGCAGGGTTTCATAGCCGGTGGTCGGGCCGTCGCCAAAATAGTCACTGTAATTGAAGTCCATTTCTACCGGGCTGATTTGCGGTATCGGGCTGGGCACCTTGGCATTGAACGACATACCGATGCCCTCGTTGGGTTGTATGCGCAGCACCAGTGTGTTGGGTGGTACCTGCTCGCCGCGCAGCAGGGCATCGCGGAACATCATGTTCGGCGCTTCCTTGAATTGCACCACGATCTCGGTATAGCGCCCCGGCATGCGTTTGCCGGTGCGCAGGTAGAAGGGCACACCGGCCCAGCGCCAGCTGTCGATCATCACCTTCATGGCGACGAAGGTTTCCGTTGCAGAGTTCGGGGCAACGCGCTCCTCGTCACGATAGGCCGCGGCCGTGTCGCCGTTGGCGAGCGTGCCCTCGCCGTACTGGCCGCGCACTACCTGTGT
>JBATFE010000529.1:0-2974 GCA_049664445.1 Gammaproteobacteria bacterium | reverse complement strand
CGAAGTACCATCGGGCTGCACGATGACGGCGATGGCACCGAGGTCGAGATCGAGGAGGCCTTCGTCGATACACTCGCCTTGCCGGCCGGCACCGGCCTGCGCTTCGGGCGCTTCTATTCGGACATCGGCTACCTGAACCGGGTGCACTCGCATGCCTGGGACTTCAGGGATCAGCCACTGGTGTACCGCGCCATGCTCGGCAGCCAATACACCGACGACGGTGTGCAGTTCAGCTGGGTGGCACCCACCGACCTGTATCTGCGCCTCGGCGGCGAAACTTTTCGTGGCGCGCGTTTTCCGGGAGGTGAAGCCACGGACACACTGGGAAACATCCAGACTTTATTTGCCAAGTTCGGCGGTGATGTCGGCAGCAGTCACAGCTGGCAGGCCGGGCTATCACAGATGTGGGTGAATGACGTTGACCGCAGCAGCAGTGGACATGTCCATGATGATTCAGGCGAGGAGGACGGTGATTCCTTCACGGGTGACTCCAACCTGACTATCGCCGACCTTGTGTGGAAGTGGGCGCCTGACGGCAACCCGACCGATCGCAACCTGATACTGCAGGCCGAGTATTTCTATCGCCATGAGGATGGCACGGACACATTTACCGAGGGGGGTGACAGCGCTCTGCTCGACTACGATGGCCGGCAGCAGGGATTCTATGCGCAGCTGGTCTACCAGTTCATGCCACGCTGGCGAATTGGTACGCGCTATGACTGGCTGGGATCGGACAATGACCTTGCCGTCATCAATGCTGGTGGTCTCAATCCGAACGAGGTGCTCGAAGAGACCGTGTTCAATAGTAACGGCCATGATCCGAGTCGCTGGAGCCTGATGGCCGACTGGTCGCCCAGTGAGTTCAGCCGGTTGCGCCTGCAGTACAACCACGACAAGTCACAGCCCGTCACCGACAATCAGTGGACACTGCAGTACATCATGAGCCTTGGCGCACACGGGGCGCACGAATTTTAGGAGGTGGCTATGAAATTCGTAATCAAGCAACTACCGCTTGTCTGCCTGTTGCTGCTGAGCCAGGTTGCCACAGCACAAGTCAGCGTGTTTGCCTGCGAACCGGAATGGGCGGCACTGGCGCAGGAGATCGGTGGCGTATATGTCAGCACCAGCAGTGCCACCACCGCCCTGCAGGATGTACATCATATCCAGGCCAGACCGAGCCTGATTGCGAAGTTGCGCAAGGCCGACTTGCTCGTGTGCACGGGTGCCGGGCTGGAGTCTGGCTGGTTGCCGGTACTGCAAAGGCGCGCGAACAATCCTGCAGTACAGACGGGTGCAGCGGGATACCTGGAGGCTACGCAATACGTCAAGTTGCTGGATCGTCCGGCACAGCTCGATCGGGCCGCGGGCGATGTACATGCGCGTGGTAATCCCCACATCCAGCTCGATCCGCGTAACTACCCACCGATTGCAAAGGCTGTAGCCGGTCGCCTTGCAGAAATAGATCCACAGCACGCCGGCGACTACGAGGCTGGCCTGACCGATTTTCTGCAGCGCTGGGTATCTGCCATGGACGGCTGGAAGGTTCAGGCGCAGCCGCTGCGGGGCATTCAGATCGTGGTGCATCATGACTCCTGGCCCTACCTGAACGATTGGTTGGGGCTGCAGCGTGTCGGTACATTGGAGCCAAAACCTGGCGTACCACCAACCAGCGCACACCTCAGCAAGTTGCTGCAGCAGCTGCAGCAACACGATGCCACAGCCATCATTCTTTCGTCCTATCAGAATGCAAGAGCAGCAGAATGGCTCTCGCAACGGATCGACTTGCCTGTCGTCGAGTTGCCCGCCACGGTTGGTGGCAATGCTCAGGCACAGGATCTGTTTAGCCTGTTCAGCGATATCCTGCAACGCCTGCTGGCGGTCACGTCATGACACTGGAAGGTCTTGATCCCGCCATACTCGGCCCTGCCATGGCAGCCGGGTTGCTGGTACTGGCGACCCATGTGCCATTAGGACGCGAAGTGCTGCGCCGAGGCATCATCTTCATCGACCTCGCAATCGCCCAGATTGCCGGCGTCGGTGTGCTTGCAGCCCATGTGATGCATCTGTCCGACAATACACTGGCGGTACAGCTGGTCGCCTATGGCGCGGCACTGGTCGGGGCGATTCTGTTGTATGCGTGCGAGCGCAACTGGCCGGCTGTGCAGGAAGCCATCATCGGCAGCGCGTTCGTGGTGGCGTCCTCGGTCGGCGTCCTGTTGCTCTCTGGCAATCCGCAGGCGGGGGAACACCTCAAGGAACTGCTGGTTGGCCAGATCCTCTGGGTGGATTACCAACAGTTGTTGCACGTCGCTGTCATCTATGTTGTCGTGCTGTTGCTCTGGCAATTGCTGCGCGGCGAGCAGAATCGCCTGCTCTTCTACCTGCTGTTTGCTGTGACCGTGACGGCCTCGGTGCAGCTGGTTGGTGTCTACCTGGTGTTTGCCAGCCTGATCATTCCAGCGCTTGCCGTGCGCCACTGTGTTACGGGTGCAACGTGGCTGGGAATGCTGACGGGCACGGTTGGTTACGCAGCTGGGCTGCTGTTGTCGGCACTGCTGGACCTGCCATCGGGAGCCGTGATTGTGCTGTCGCTGACTGTGCTGGGTGTGTTCGTCAGCCGCGCGTGTGCCTCGCGGGCACGTCTGAATACAGAGAGTCTGACATGAACGGCGAGTTATGCTGCATCTGAGACTTACACGGGAATACCGGGAAGGTCCGAAGGTGGCCGGAAGTACGCCTTGCCGGCCCAGTAACAAATCGGTGCTCAACGGCCAGTGAACGGCAAGTATCGGGCTGAGACCTGACCTACAGCCAGATTCTAAATAAGAAATAACTAAACAGCGGGAGTCGACCCTTTCCTGAAGTTCGGCGACTTGGATTAAGCGTTTGAGAATAGCAAATCCTGCCGTTTTCTCTGCGCGACTTTATGTCACACCCTTCCCTAATCAAATTCTAATACTTCAATAGCAGCATA
>JBATFE010000528.1:0-4426 GCA_049664445.1 Gammaproteobacteria bacterium | reverse complement strand
GACTTATACCGCGCCATGCACGGTTGGTTGTTGTTAATGCTGGAGTACACCAAGCCTAGCACGGCCGGAAAGAGCCGCCTATTGGACGTCCGTCCCAGGTATTCAACTCACTGAACGGCCGGCAGATAGCCTGTTGCGGCCTGTGGATAAGATTGTGGATATCCTGTTGGATAGCTTGTGGGTGAATGTGCCTTTGTTGCCGCGCAGTCCGGGGCGATTTTTAAAATAATAATAAAATCAGTTAGATAGGAGTTTTCTCGCTGCGTGCAGGCTGGCATCCTGCCATGCGGACTGCGCCGGCGGGTGTTGCCGATGCTGTGTATAACTGTTGCCGCGGCTCAGTTGGCAGGTACGGTGCGATCCTTTGCCCAGTTACGCAAACGGGCCATTGGTTCCGCCATGACCCGGGACAGTGGCCGGGTCTGCTCGATTTCGTTGTGCAGGTGTTCGCTGTTCAGGGCAACGCCCTGTTCACGTGCCAGGTAGGTGGCGGCAACGATGGACTGTTCGATCTCGGCACCGGAAAAGCCTGCCGTGATTCCCGTCAGTGCCATGATATCGAAGTCCACCGGATTGTGTGCACGCTTGCGCAGATGGATCGCAAAGATCTCGGCGCGGGTGGCGGCATCCGGCAAGTCGACAAAAAATATTTCATCCAGTCGGCCCTTGCGGATCAATTCCGGCGGCAGTTGTTTGATCGCGTTTGCCGTTGCCACGATAAATACCGGTGCGGCGCGTTCCGCCATCCAGGTCAGCAGGGTCGCCAGCATGCGCCGTGAGGTGCCGCCATCGTTGTCTCCGGAAGCGACGGCCTTTTCGATTTCATCAATCCAGAGCACGCACGGTGCCATGGCCTCGGCCGCCCGCAGCGCTTCACGCAGGTTGCGTTCGGTTTCCCCATGGAACTTGTTGTACAGCGCGCCGAAATCAAAACGCAACAAGGGGACAGACCACATACCGGCAACTGCCTTGGCGGCAAGACTTTTCCCACCGCCCTGTACGCCAACCAGCAGGATGCCACGGGGAATATCCGACGCGCCGTCCGCTTCCAGGAAGACATTGCGCCGCAGCCTGATCCAGCGTTTCAGATTTTCCAGACCGCCAACCTCTGTAAAGCTGGCGGTGTCAAATTCACAGGAGAGCGCGCCATTGGCCTCCAGCAACTGGTAGCGCGCCTGTGTAATCCGTTTCAGGTCGTCCTTGTTGATGGCACCGTCATCATGCACGATGCGACGAATGATGCGTCGCGCATCGCTAGCCGTCAGGCCGCGCAGCTGGCTGATGATGAGGTCCAGGGTGCGTTGATTGGTCTTGACCTTTTTGCCCTTGTGCGCATTCGACCAGTGCCCCGCCTCTTCCCGTATGATGGCTTCCAGCCGTTGCCTGTCAGGCAGTGACAGCGAAAAGCGCGCGCTGAAACCGGCCAGTTCCTGCGGCAAATCCAGTTCGTGACTGACCAGTACCAGGGTGTGCCCCAGGGTGGCATGCTCCATGGCAATTTCTTTCAGCAGCCGGACGTTGTAGGCGTCTTCGAGGTAGGGATGAAAATCCATCAGCAGGTAGATGCCCGGGGTTTCGGTCGCCTTGATCTGGCCCAGTGCCTGTTGCGGTTCGCTGGCATGCCGCTGGGGTGCGGCATCGTAATCGATACGCTGTAATCCGCTGGTGGCGGACCAGGCCATGACCGGCATGGCCAGCGAGATGGCAAGCCCGGTGAACAGGCTGGCGACCCGTTTTTCATCGTGCGTCTCGATAACAATCAGCGGCACGCGGGAGCGCAGCAACAGTTCGAGATCGTGTGAATCGTCCATAGTGGTGTATTAACTGAAGGGTTGCCGTTGGTAGTCAGTCATCGTCCCGCCGTGTTGTCAGTGAGGCCAGCTCGCCACACACGTCAACCTGCAGATGGAATTCAATGGGTCGGCAACAGACCGGGCAATCTTCAATATAGTGCTGGCTGCCACAGGATGTATCCACGGCTGTTTCAAAGGCTTCGCCGCAATAGGGGCAGTCAACGCGTTGCAGCATGGCGTGGTGATTCCGGCATCCACAGCTGTAATAATTCGTTCAGGTAGCGCTGTCCTTTTTCAGTCGCCTTGATGACGTCGTTGTCCGCTACCAGCAATTCACGTTCAATGGCCGCGTTCACCGGTGATTCGATCACGGCAAAGGGCAGGCTGGTTGCGGCCGTAAATGCGGCGCTGGTGAAACCGCTGTCAAGGCGCAGACTGTTCATGGCAAATTCCAGCGTGACATCCGCCACTGACAGTTCGCTGCGGTTGCCGATGCGCGCATCGCTGTGGGCCGCGTCAAGGTAGGCTCGCGGGTGTTTCACCTTTGATATACGGCTGATGGTCTGTGTGGCGGCATTGCTGATCTTGGCATGCGCACCGGCCCCGATACCCAGGTAGTCACCAAACTGCCAGTAGTTGAGATTATGCCGGCACTGCCGACCCGGCTGCGCAAAGGCCGATACCTCGTAGCGCTGGTAGCCGGCATCGCTCAGCAGCGAACGCCCTGCCGTTTGCATCTCCCAGAGGGTATCGTCATCCGGGCGCTGCGGCGGCTGCCGGTAAAAGCGGGTGTTGGGCTCGATGGTGAGTTCATAAAAGGACAGGTGTGTCGGCTGCAGCTCCACGGCGGTGCGCAGGTCCAGCAGCGCCTGCGCGGTGGTTTGTGCCGGCAGCCCGAACATCAGGTCGAGGTTGATGTTGTCAAATCCTGCACGGCGTGCTGATTCGATAGCAATACGGGCTTCCGTGCCGTCATGGATGCGGCCGATCGCCGTCAGCAGGTCGTCCTGGAAACTCTGAATGCCCATTGAAAGCCGATTGACACCAGCTTCCCTGAAGCCGCAGAAGCGTGCCTGGTCGACAGTGCCCGGGTTCGCTTCAAGGGTGATCTCGGCGCCCGGTTTCAGTGGCAGACGTGCGCGGATTTCACTGAGCAGTCGCGCAATGCCGCGTGCTGAAAACAGGCTCGGTGTACCACCGCCGATGAACAGCGATTCGACCGTGCGTCCCCATACAGCCGGCAGGTCCTGTTCCAGGTCGGCAAGCAGGGCCCTGATGTAGCGGTCTTCAGGGAGTTCTTCGCGGACCTCATGGGAGTTGAAGTCACAGTAGGGGCATTTTTGCAGGCACCATGGGATGTGTACGTAAAGCGACAGCGGCGGTGTGGCGGTGAAATTGAACATATTGCCTGGATACAGCGCACAGACCGTTGCTAGCGGTATTGCTGCAGCGCGGCGACCAGTTTTCGCAGCGCCTGTCCGCGATGACTGAGGGCATTTTTTACATCGGCCGGCAGCTCGGCAGACGAACAGTCATGGGTCGGCACGTAAAATACCGGGTCATAGCCGAAGCCGTTGTCGCCACGCGCAGCAGGCAGGATGCGGCCTTCCCAGGTGCCCTGGCAGATCAGGGGCGTCGGGTCGTTGGCATGTTTCATGAAGACCATCAGGCACTGAAAGCGTGCGCTGCGCTGTGCCTCGGGCAGACCGTCGAGTTCGGCCAGCAGCTTGTCAAGATTTTGCTGGTCAGAGGCGCCTTCACCGGCAAAGCGCGCCGAGTAAATGCCGGGTGCGCCGTCGAGGGCGTCGACTTCAATGCCTGAATCATCCGCAATGGCCGGCAGGCCGGTGTGCCGGGCGGCGTTGCGCGCCTTGAGGATGGCGTTCTCGACAAAGGTCAGGCCGGTCTCTTCGGCATCGACGACGCCGAGTGTGCTCTGCGGCTGCACATGCAGCTCAAGCGTGGCAAGCAGCTGATTGATCTCGCGCACCTTTCCCGGATTACTGCTGGCAAGGACGATTTCTTTCACTGCCGTGTTACTCCTGCGCCAGCGCTGCCTGCTGGCTGGCAAGCAGTTCCGTGATACCTTTCTTCGCCAGTGCCAGCATGCTGTTTAATTCGTCCTGGCTGAACGGGTGACCCTCGGCGGTGCCCTGCACCTCGATGAAATCACCGCTGTCACTCATGACCACGTTCATGTCGGTCTCTGCATTGCAGTCTTCCGGGTAATCCAGGTCCAGCACCGGTGTGCCTTCATAGATACCCACGGACACCGAGGCGACGCGCCCGGTGAGCGGGTTTTTATCGATGACCCTGTTATCCAGCAGTGTCTGGATGGCGTCGGCCAGTGCGACATAACCACCGGTAATGCTGGCGGTGCGCGTGCCGCCATCGGCCTGGATGACATCGCAGTCAATGGTGATGGAACGTTCGCCGAGCAGCTTCATGTCCATGACGGCGCGCAGTGAACGACCGATGAGTCGCTGGATTTCCATGGTGCGTCCACCCTGCTTGCCACGTGCGGCTTCACGACCCATGCGGCTGGTGGTGGAGCGCGGCAGCATGCCGTATTCAGCCGTCACCCAGCCTTGTCCCTTGCCGCGCAGAAATCCCGGTACGTGCTCCTCGAGGGT
>JBATFE010000527.1:0-2990 GCA_049664445.1 Gammaproteobacteria bacterium | reverse complement strand
GGGGTGGCTCGCAAGAGCCACCCCCGTTTCTGTTTTTGTCGCCGGGATCATCCGGGCCCGGTTTCCGGGATCGTGCGTTCTAACCGAATGCCCCCCGCCTGGGTGTCACTGCGGCCTTCAACCTGCTGCGGCATATCTATCTTGAACTGACAGGTGATTTCGATCTCGATACCCTTGCACGCCATGCCTTCCGGGAGGCAGGTCGTCTGCTCATTTCGACCGTTCGTTGAGACCCTCGCTGTGTACCGGAACTATTGTCGTTGTCCCTTGTCTCCTAGGCCACACACAACATGTTGATATACTCACTGCCGGCAACCTGAATAATGGAGGACTACGAATAATGACGGAGATGGCTATGCCAACACAGAACACTGTCGGCAGCACGGTGAATGCGGCCTTCAGACAGCTGCGGCAGGAACTGGAAACCTGCATTATCGGTCAGCAGACACTGGTTGAGCACTTGCTGGTCGCGCTGCTTGCCGATGGCCATTTACTGGTGGAAGGTGCACCGGGGCTCGCGAAGACCACGGCCATCAAGGAACTCGCAAAGCGCGTGGAAGGTGATTTCCACCGCCTGCAATTTACCCCGGACCTGTTGCCCGGCGACCTGACCGGCACGGAGATGTACCGGCCACAAACCGGTGAATTCGAGTTCCAGCGTGGCCCGATCTTTCATAACCTGGTACTGGCAGACGAGATCAATCGCGCCCCGGCCAAGGTACAGTCCGCGCTGCTGGAGGCCATGGGCGAACGCCAGATCTCGGTAGGGCAGGTGACCTACACCCTGCCGCGCCTGTTCCTGGTGATGGCCACCCAGAACCCCATTGAACAGGAAGGCACCTATCCCTTGCCGGAGGCGCAACTGGACCGCTTCCTGATGCATGTGCGTGTCGGCTATCCCGATGCGAGCGCGGAAAAACAGATTCTCGACCTGAACCGTCAGCAGGCGCAGGACGCGGCGCGCAACGAGACCCGTGTGGCAGTCCTGCTGACACAGGAGCAGATATTCAGTGCACAACAGGAAGTCCTGTCGCTGCACATGGCACCGGCCGTCGAGGAGTACCTCATCCAGATACTGCTGGCCTCGCGTGACCCCTCGCCGTACGGCGATGACCTGGCGCGCTGGATCAGTTACGGCGCCAGTCCGCGCGGCACCATCGCACTGGATCGCTGTGCACGTGCGCAGGCCTGGCTGAAAGGGCGTGACTACGTCTCACCGGAAGACATACAGGCCGTGGTGCATGACACCCTGCGGCACCGTATTCTTCTGTCATTCGAGGCAGAAGCGGAAGGTCTTTGTTCTGATGACATCATCCGTGAACTCATCAGGCGTGTACCGGTTGCCTGATTCACGATGTCGATCCTGAACCTGTTTAAACAACGACCCTCCGCCACCCGGCCACTCGACAGCAGCCACAGGATGACACCGGGTGTTGTTCATGTCAGCAGTGACGAGCTGGTGCAATGCCGTCTGCAGGCCCGGGATATCAGACTGGACAGCCGCCGCCCGGCACGCAGCGCCATCACCGGTGGTCACACCTCGCGCTTTCGTGGCCGTGGCATGGACTACCTGGAATCACGTGCCTATCAACCGGGCGATGATATCCGCAGCATGGACTGGCGAGTGACGGCACGTACCAGCCACGCACATGTCAAGCTTTACCAGGAAGAGCGCGAACGCCCGGTGGTCGTGATGATCGACCTGTGTCCAGGGATGTTTTTCGCGACACAGGGCGCCTTCAAGTCGGTGATTGCCGCCCGTGCGGCCGCATTGATCGGCTGGGCCGCGATACAGAACGGCGATCGCATCGGTGCCTTTTTATTCAACGGCGGCCACCACGAGTTGCGACCGCTGGGCGGGCAGCGCGGCGTGATGCGCCTGATACGGCAGCTGGTCACCGCGACCGATCCGGCCGTTGCGCTGGCAGAGCGGAGCATCGATGTGCAATCCAGCCATTTGAATGAAGCCTTGCTGCGACTGCATCGCGTGGCGCGACCGGGAAGCCTGGTGTTTATTCTCAGTGATTTTTATGCCATCGATGCGGAGACCCGGCGTCACCTGCAACGTCTGCGGCAACACAATGACATCGTCGCCTGCCAGATCGTCGATGCACTGGAACTTGCGCCGCCGCCGGCAGGACGCTACGCGATTACCGACGGACAGGAGAGCGGCTTGCTGGACACGCGCTCGGACGCACGCCGCCGCGCCTATGCGGACTATTTCGCGGATCATCACCGGGCGGTGAGCCAGTTGATGCAACAAAGTGCCGTCGCTTTGCAGCGCATTGCCACCACCGACGATGTGGCACAGGCACTGCGACTCGGGGTGGCAAGCCTGAAGACTGAGGGCAGGCCCCGGCGGGAGGCGCACGCGTGAACCCGACTGCAGCGGCCACCCTGGATCTGCGCGATATCCATGCCGCGGCAGCACCGGCTATCTGGCCGCCGGCCCCCGGTTGGTGGTTGCTGGCCGTGTTACTGCTTGCACTGCTCGTCATCGGCACCCTGTGGCTGCTGCACCGTTATCGAACCTACCGCCTCAAGTGCCAGATAATGGATGAACTTGATGCGCTAACCAGCAGTAGTAAAGAAGAAAATTCAGTCGCGTTTCTTGCGCAGCTGTCGATCCTGTTGCGGCGAATCGCACTGCGGCGCTACGCACGCGAGCAGGTGGCCTCCCTGACCGGCAGCGACTGGTTGCGGTTTCTCGACGCCACGGGTGGCGGCGGCGACTTCGAACACGGCGTCGGCCAGATCCTGGAGGTCGGGCCGTACCGCCCGCACAACCGGGAACTGCCCGCAGAGGAATTGCTGGCACTGGCGCGGCGCTGGGTGAAGCAAAACCTCGAGCTTGCCGCATGAACCTGGAATTTGCATGGCCACTGCTGTTTGCCGCCTTGCCATTGCCGTTGCTGGCAGCCTGGCTGTTGCCACGCGCAGCCGAGTCCGGCGGCGGCGCATTGCGCCTGCCGTTTTACGGGGCGCTGCAC
>JBATFE010000526.1:0-1930 GCA_049664445.1 Gammaproteobacteria bacterium | reverse complement strand
TCCCAGGGCCGGCTGAACTTTCGGGAGTGCGTTTCGTGACTTTCTGTTTCGTCGTTCCCCATTATGACCATGCCGAGCAATTTGGGGGCATGCTGCCCCGGTTGCTGGGCTACGAAATTCCCATATTCGTGGTCGACGATTGCAGCCCTGCAGTGTCTTACGCAAATCTCGAGCAACGGGTTCAGGGGTCCCAGCCGCCCGTCACGGTCATCAGGCATCCGAAAAATCGCGGCAAGGGTGCGGCCGTCCAGACGGGACTCGCCGCGGCACGGGATGCAGGCCACACACATGCCATCCAGATTGATGCCGACGGCCAGCACCGCATCAGCGACGTCGCGGGACTGCTGGCCGAATCCGAAAAGTAACCGGCAGCCCTGATCTGCGGCGAGCCCCGGTTCGATCGCTCGATTCCGTCGTTCCGCTTCTACGCCCGCTATCTTACGCTGGTGCTGTGTTGGCTGGAGACCCTGAGCCGGCAAATTCGCGACGCCATGTGCGGACTTCGAGTCTACCCTCTGGAATCGATCGTTCCGCTGTGTGAGCGGGCGCGCCTGGGGACGCGAATGGATTTCGATCCGGAGGTCCTGGTGCGAGCCGTCTGGAGCGACATCGAATTGCGGTACGTGCCGGTCGAGGTGGTCTACCCGGAAGACGGCCGGTCCCATTTTCGATACCTGCCCGATAACGCCCGGATTACCTGGATGCATACCCGGCTGATCGCCGGCATGTTGCTGCGGCTGCCGGTACTGCTCGCGAGAAAATGGCGGACACGCTGAACCATAAGCCGCCACACTGGGCGAAGATACGCGAAGCCGGCGTCCTTGCCGGCATGCGCTTCATGGTAGTCGCATACCGCCTGCTGGGCCGGACCGTGTTCAGCATTCTGCTTTTTCCGGTCATGGTTTATTACTACCTGCGGCGAGGTACTGCGAGAAAGGCATCGATGGACTATGTACGTCGGGTTCAGCGCCGGTTTCCCGACCGGTACGCTCACCGTTCCGCGCGCCTGTTGTCATTCAGACAGTTCCTCAGCTTTGGCCAGTTGCTGCTGGACAAATACCTGACCTGGGCGAAAACGCCTGAAATCCGGGATCTGAATATCGTCAACCATGATCTGTTTCTCAAACTCATCGAGACGCGGCAGGGCTGCCTGATCATCGGCTCCCACTATGGCAACCTGGAGTACTCGAGGGGCGTATCCACCCGGCACCCCGGACTGGTCATCAATGTCCTGATCTACGACCAACATGCCACGAAATTCGCCCGGCTGATGGCTGAGTCGGAGCCGGAATCCCGCATGAACCTGATCCAGGTAACCGACATTGACATACCCCTGACGCTCAGCCTGAAGAAAAAGGTTGAACGCGGTGAATGGGTGGTGATCGCCGGTGACCGGGTTCCGGTAGGCGAAAGCACCCGGGTTGCCAATGCGTCCTTCCTTGGCGATCCGGCGCCATTTCCCATTGGTCCCTATGTGCTGGCTTCGGTACTCAAGTGCCCGGTATATCTCCTCCATTGTTACCTCAAGGACGATCGCTATTGCGTAGAACTCGATCCGTTCGAACAGGAGGTCAGTTTGCCGCGGAAAGACCGGCAGGCCGCTTTCGAAACCTACGCTCAACGATATGCTTCGTCTCTCGAGACGCGGGTAAAGCAAGACCCTGCACAGTGGTTCAACTTCTTCGATTTTTGGGGACAGTGACTGATGCGGCAAAAATCCGGATAATCAGTCAGGCATCATGAAATCCCTCACCTCCCCATTCCAGCTGAGCGCCGATTATTCTTTGCGGGTTCCATTCCACGATGTGGACTCCGCGCGGGTGGTCTGGCACGGGCATTATTTCAAGTACCTTGAACTGGCACGTTGCGAACTGCTCGAGCGCATCGGCTACAACTACGATGAAATGTTACGCTCCGGATACCTGTGGCC
>JBATFE010000525.1:0-2213 GCA_049664445.1 Gammaproteobacteria bacterium | reverse complement strand
CCTGGTAGGGTTCCGGTATTTTTGCCCACACGAACATGGTGGCCCTGGGGACATCCACCGGCCAGCCCAGCGAATGCAGGCCGTCACAGAGTACATCACGACGCTCACGATACATGTTGACAATCTCTTTCACGCAATCCTGGGGACCTTCAAGCGCGGCAATCGCTGCCACCTGTATAGGTGTGAACATGCCATAGTCGAGGTACGACTTCATGCGCGTCAGGGCGGCAACCAGTGTTTCGTTGCCGCACATAAAACCAACCCGCCAGCCCGGCATATTATAACTCTTCGACAGGGAGAAGAACTCGACAGCCACATCGATGGCACCCTCGACCTGCAGGATGGACGGTGCCGTGTAGCCATCGAACACCAGGTCCGCATAGGCCAGGTCCTGGATGACCCAGATTTCGTGCTCACGTGCAATGGCAACGACCTTCTCGAAGAATTCCAGTTCCACACACTGGGTGGTCGGGTTACCCGGGAAGTTCAGCACCAGCATCTTCGGTTTCGGCCAGGAGTCCTTGATGGCCTTTTCCAGTTCTGCAAAGAAATCCACATCCGGGCGCAGCGGCACATGGCGGATATCGGCACCGGCAATGGCAAAACCGTAGGGATGAATGGGATAGGCCGGGTTCGGCACCAGCACGGCATCGCCGGGGCCGACGGTCGCCAGCGCCAGGTGCGCCAGGCCCTCCATGGAACCGATCGTGACAAACGCCTCACGGTCGGGGTCCAGATCGACATCATAGCGGCGTTTGTACCAGTCACAGATGGCCTTGCGCAGGCGCGGTATGCCGCGTGACAGCGAATAGCGATGGGTGTCGCCACGCTGCGCGGCCTCGACCAGCTTGTCGACGATGTGTTGCGGCGTCGGCTGGTCAGGATTACCCATACCGAAGTCAATAATATCCTCGCCCCGCGCCCGTGCCGCCGCCTTCAACTCATTGACAATGTTGAAAACATAGGGGGGTAACCGCTTGATGCGGGCAAATTCTTCTATCACGCTGAACACCGCTTATATCGTTGAATATGAAGAGATTACAGTAATTAATCGGGACTGCCAAACTTCTTTATTAAAGACCCCGGCGCAGACTCTTCGCTGGCTCACTTGCCACCCACTGCCGGCCTGCGTATCTTCTCCGACATGCGTTTTAGCCAGGACTCTTTTGCAATCAACAGCATCCGTGCCTACGGCGACGGCGAAATCACGATCAACGACAAGACAATCGTAGAGAGCGTGGTAATCACAGCAGACAGTATCCAGTTGTGGGAACCGCGCAGCATCGATGAACTGACAGCCGCACATATCGACCGGCTGGGCGAACTTGACCCTGAAATCGTCATTATCGGCACCGGCAGGCAACTGGTCTTCCCGGCACCGGCTGTAACGGCCAGCTTGCAGGTCCGCGGCATTGGCGTGGAGATCATGGCACACGCTGCCGCCTGCCGAACCTTCAATATCCTGCTGGCGGAAGACCGGCGTGTGCTGGCAGCGCTGATGATGGGCCCGACGCCCCTCCTGTAGCAGCGGATCGCATCCGCGACTGCAACCATTATTATTTCAACAGGGCATCCATTGAAAAACCTTCCTGTTCCAGAATGCGTTTGAGCTTTTTCAGGGCATCCATCTGGATCTGACGAACACGTTCGCGGGTCACGCCGATTTCCTGACCCACTTCTTCCAGGGTGGACACCGGGTGCCCATGCAGACCAAAACGGCGTTCCACCACCTCACGTTGCTTGTCGCTGAGCCGCGAAAGACAGTCTTCGAGGTTGGAATGTACGCCCTCTTCCTGCAGGGTATCGGTCGGGTCACGGGCGTTGCTGTCGGGGATGGTATCCAGCAATGTCTTGCCGGAATCACTCATCACGCTGCTGTCTGTTGAGGAAACACGTTCGTTCAAACCCAGCATGCGCTCTACATCCTCAATCGGCTTGTTCAGCAGTTGAGCAATTTCCTCGGATGTGGGTTCATGATCAAGTTCCTGCGCCAGGCTGCGTGCCGCCCGCAGGTAGGCATTGATTTCCTTGACGACATGAATCGGCAAACGGATGGTGCGTGTCTGGTTCATGATGGCGCGCTCGATGGTCTGTCGTATCCACCAGGTACCGTAGGTGGAAAAACGGAAGCCACGCTCCGGATCGAATTTTTCAACGGCCCGGATCAGCCCGAGATTTCCCTCCTCGATCAAGTCAAGAAACGCCAGGCCACG
>JBATFE010000524.1:0-2305 GCA_049664445.1 Gammaproteobacteria bacterium | reverse complement strand
GAAAAATGCTTCCACCCGGCAGCGCGCCTTATGCTGGACTATGTGCAACCACTGCATGACACGCAGGTCACATGGTTATCAATTAATAGTGACGCTATAGGTGATGGTGCAGGTCGAGCCACCTGTGACCGTACCCACATTGATGGTCAGTGTCGGTGTGGCAAAGCTGTCGCTGGTTGCACCATTGCATCCGCTGACGAAGTTGACACTGCCGGCGTTATACGTGACCTCGGCAACCTGCAGATCATCGGTCAGCACCAGTGAGCTGGCAGCCGCAGTACCGCTGTTGATGATGCTCAGCGTATAGGTCACTGTCGCGCCCGGGATGGCCTTGGCATTCGGTGCGAGTGTGGCGGGGACAAGACCATCGTTCGTCACTTCCGCGTCCTTGGTAACGGTGACGGTTGCGGATTGCACGCTATAGGTACCAGACGCCGAGTGCTTGCCGTCCTGTGCATCATCGTTTGCGATACCGGCACTGCCTGCCTCCTCGGCGAAGGCCGTATCGACCGCTGTCGGGTCGTCTGCCCCGACTGTCTTGGCAGCTGGTGTCGTGGTGCCGGCATCGGTTGCCTGTGCCAGCAGGTGATACAGCGAGGTTTCTGTATCGCTGGCCGTGCCCGGCGTGTTTGCCACGATCAACAGGTTGATGGAGGCATCAGGCGCCAGATCAGCAACGTTGGTGCCTGCCGTGTACGGCGTGTCAATACCGGATTCGTAGGTCCCGACGATGCCGTTATCGATGAAGATACGAACACTGTTCATGTCAAAATCGTCATCGGTGGCATCGACGCCGGCAACCGTGCTAAGCAGATAACCGTGGGTGTCATTACCGGTATTGGTCAACGTAAACGGCAGCACCTGGTCATTCGAGTTCGGGCTGACTGTTGCACCGCCGTTGCTGGCCACCGTCAGGTCTACCTTCTGGTCGACCTTGAAGGTGGTCGCCTGGTTTCCCGGGGTCCCGCTATCACCGTCGGATGTCACCGGCAACTGGTCACTGCCACCGACCTTGTAGTTCAGGGTGGCCTGGTTATTGATGTCTGTTCCCGGTGCCGTGCCTCCGGCGTGGGTGCCGGCAGACAGTGCCAGCAGGAACAGGCTGGCAAGGCACAAGCTGATGTGCCTGACTGGGTTATATGATTTCATGGCAATACTCCTTGATGAAAAAATGATTTATTCCGCTGTAACTGCGCCGCTGGCAGCGACTGTCTCTGTCAGCGCTGGACAAGACGGGCGGGCCGGTACTGCGTGGCAAGTGCCGCGACAGCCAGCTGCCGTTGCAAAAACAGCTATTTACGAAATGATGCTGGTATGCTTGCATGATTGATTTGCCTGTGTGCTGGCTATGGCTTACTGCAGTACCACCCGGAATTCGACGGAAGATTTGTCACCCGGCTGTAGTGGCTTGGTGTAGTGCCAGCGGATCGTGGTGTATTCGGAGGCCTTTGCGATGCGCGTGCTGCCATCGGCCTCGGTGACCGTGAGTAACTCCGCGGATGAAAAATGCTGGCCATCGTCAACCGAGAAGCTGATGCGGGTGTCCTTGCCCGATGCCGAGCCCGTCTTGTAAACGGTATGCTCCGGGACCGGGTTCTGGATAACGATGTCATTGCCGGGTTCGGTGCCGACATTCTCGAAGCTCAGGGTGTAGATGACATCCTTGCCGGGGACCACTTCGGCAGCCGCTACGCGCCTGCTGTGCTGTTTGCCGTGCGCATCGGTTTCGATGACCTCTACCTCGGCAGTCGACGTGAGTTGAACGCTGCCGGCATCCACTGCCGCATAGCCAGCAGTGCTCGCCAGCAGCAATACGCTCATCAGTTTAAATACAATGGCTTTCGGGTTACTCGTGTACATGGCATTAACTCCTCTAGTTGATGGTGACATCGAGTGTGATGACGAACGTTGCCGCTCCGGTGATGTCTCCCAGAGCGACTCTGACAACATTGCCACTGAAGCTGCCCGGGTCATCCCCCGTGGTGTCTGTCAGCGGCGTTGTATCCAGGGTGAGGCTTGAAGCTGTGTAACGGGTGTTGGCCGGGATGGCGTCGGTAATCGTCAGGTCCTCTGCCGTGCCCGTGCCACTGACATCGACCTGCAGTGTGTAGCGCAGGGTGGCACCGGGAAACGGTTCGCAGGGGGCACTCTTGCAGCGCTGGCCATCCGTGATGACCTCGGCAGATTTGGTGATGCTGACGTCGATAGCGCCGTTCTCGACCTGGTAACTGCCGCTTACGGCGGCAACCGCGCCGCTGCTGCCAACGATGGCATCGGCGCCACTGTCACCGCGGCTGGCCAGTAC
>JBATFE010000523.1:0-2027 GCA_049664445.1 Gammaproteobacteria bacterium | reverse complement strand
CTTCGGCACTTTGCAAGTCACGGCCAATGGGCTTTTCCACAATAATGCGCGAGAACGGGCCATCGGATGTCTCGTCCTGGATCAGTCCTGCTGCCTTGAGGTGCTGCGCACACATACCGATAAACCGCGGCGGGATCGCAAGATAAAAAACCCGGTTACCCGGAATACCGAACTGCGGCTCTATCTCCTCGAGGCGCTGCTTCAATGCTTCATAGGCGGCAGGATCATCAAAACTGCCCGATTGAAAAAACAGCTGGCGTTCATAATTCGGCCAGTGTTCTTCATCCAGCGCCTGGCGTGAGAAACGCTCGACACCCTGCCACGCAAAGCCGCGATACCCGGCGTCATCCATCTCTTCAACGGAGAACCCGAGCACAGCGAAATTGGCGGGAAGCACACCGTCCAGGCCCAGATTGTAAATCGCCGGCAACAGTTTCCGTCTGGAAAGATCACCCGCGCCGCCAAAAATCACCAGGCTACAGGGTTGTGGCAGAACCGGCTCGGACAAGCCTACCGCGAGTGGATTGGTAATTTCCTCTGCACTCATCTATATACCTCCCGCGCTGGTTTTTGTCTCTGTATGGCCGCCAAACCGGCTGCGCATGGCCGAGAGCAATTTCTCGGCAAAGGTATGTTCTTGCCGCGAGCGAAACCGGGTATACAGGGCAGCGGTTAATACGTCCGCCGGTACCGCCTCTTCAATGGCCGTCTGTACCGTCCAGCGACCTTCTCCTGAATCCTGCACATAACCACTGTAATCATCTAACTGCGGATCTTGCTGCAGCGAGATGGCACACAGATCCAGCAACCAGGAACTGACGACACTGCCGCGTCGCCATACCTCGGCGATCTCACCCAGATCCAGTTGATAGCGCATGTCCTCCGGCAATGACTCGCTGGCAGCATTCTTCATGATGTCGAAGCCTTCCGCATAGGCCTGCATCAAGCCATATTCAATACCATTGTGAATCATTTTCACGAAGTGTCCGGCACCCGCAGGGCCGCAGTGAATATAACCGGCCTCGGCACTGCCCTGGTTCGCTGGCCGCCCTGCTGTCGTCGCGATCTCTCCCTGTCCGGGTGCCAGGCAACGAAACACCGGGTCCAGATAATCGACAGCTACTTTCGGTCCACCAATCATCAGACAGTAGCCGCGCTCGCGTCCCCATACGCCACCGCTGGTGCCCGCATCGATATAATGAATTCCCGCTGCTGATAATTGTTGCGCGCGCCGCACATCATCCTTGAAGTAGCTGTTACCGCCGTCGATGACGATATCGTCTGCACTGAAGCGCTCACCCAGGGCCTTCACTGTTTGCTCGGTTGCGTCACCATGCGGCACCATGCACCAGGCGGTGCGCGGTGGCTCCAGCCAGGACACAAATTCATCCAGCGATGTTGTTGCCTTGATTCCCTGAGCCTGTAATTGCTCTACATTTTGCGGTGCCAGATCCAGACCGACACATTGATACCCGCCCGCATGCAAGCGCAACAACATATTACTTCCCATGCGTCCCAGCCCTACCATACCGACTTGCACTGTGCTTCTCCCTGTGAGGTGGCCGTTATCGTCCGACGCGGCGAGGATAACAACAATACTGCCAGCCGGGTAAAAATTCGGCTGCACTATTCTTTGGGACAAAACATCAGCGCTCGTCCACCCGTTTGAAAAACCGGGTGCCATGATGAGGAAATAACGATAAACGTGCGGGTTGAGGGCCTTATGCAACGATGACTACGCGGTGTCCACAGGCATCGCGAAGGAAACGCTTGAGCTTGTGAGCGGCCAGTAGATCAGGAGCGGATAAATCCTTGTGATAAATCGTGGTCTGTCCCGAATTACCAGAAGGCCACTACCAGCCACAGGGTCAACAGCAGCAGTACCACTGACTGGACGCGATAATCCTTCCACCAGGGGCCTGGCACGGTGGGCGCCATGATCTCCGGCCGGTAGGTGAAGCGGGCAACCTGCTGCGGTGATGGCGGTGCCGTTAGTCGCCCGGTCAGCCAGAAAATCACACTGCTCA
>JBATFE010000522.1:0-17092 GCA_049664445.1 Gammaproteobacteria bacterium | reverse complement strand
TACTGCCTGCTCACTGTTGGTCGCGACGATCCGGTCAAGCCGCTGCAGCCATTGATCACGGCCGGCCGTATCGGTGTGCAGACCCGCGGCATTGCTGCAGGCATCGGGTAGCTCCTGCAGCAACTGTCTCAATTGCCGTCCCGGTTCGGAGCCACTGACGGCAATGGCATACACGGTTGGCCAGTCTGACGCCGTATAGCGGCTTTCGGGAAAACGGAACAGATACCTTCCAGGGTGCGCCTCAACGGGAATCGTCGTGTTGCAACTGGCGGACAGCTGACTGATACCGTCTTTGGTACCGTGCGCAATCACAAACACCTGGTCGGCCTGCTCGACATCCACTTCCAGCACCGGGCAACTGCGCTGGCCATCGCTGCAGGCCTCCCGGTAGGCACCGCTGTTGGTGTGCCGCACCAGTTCCATGCGTGCGATGGACGGTTTCCTGTCGCGTGTCTCGCGTAGTACGCGGTGCTTCCCGGGACTGCTGCTGGCAGGCGGGTTACGGATGTAGGTTGCCGTGTCCATGCCGGCAAGGTGTACGCCGGAATCAACGGGTTGCAAGATGACCCAGACCTGGTTGAGATCCGTCTGAATCATGTGGGTCTCGCCACGCAGCACAAAGTTCGCCTGCCGTCCACTATCGGTTACCTGCACCTCGTGGTAACGTGACAGGTTGTTGCCGATCAGGCCCAGCAGGGTACGCAGCTGCGGCGAATCAGAGGGGCGCGTTTGCACCTTGATCCTCAGGTCATCCACATCCCGCTGGCGTAACAGGCAACTCAGGTTGTTTGCCAGGTAGGTCGCGGCGAGGTCCGGCTGCCCGGCACTGAAAGGCAAGACCCTGAGACCGCGCAGCGATTCGTCTGTGCGCCGTACCTGCAGGGCACGCAATTCACTTGCCGTGAGATTGCCCGACCAGTGACGGGTGAAGCCGCTGACCCACGCACCCGCCTGCACATCGAGCGCCCGCACCGCCACCCGGAACTGCTCGTTTGCCGTGCGTGCGATCTCGATACCGATAAAATAACTGGCATCACGCAGCCGGCCACACTGCATCTGGTCGAGGCGGCGGTGATGTTGCGCCTGCTGCTCTTGCGGCTGCCAGGGAACGTGCACACCGGGCGTATTCAAGAGGCTATCCATGACCTGGTCACGAATGCTGCGTGTCAGGCCGTCAATGTCCGGCTCGATATCATCCCCGTCGAGGCGCACGATAATCACGGGCTCGCCCTTGAATCGCGGGTGCTGGCCCAGTTGCTGTGCCACGTAGGGTGCAAGCTCCATATCCACCCAGTCCTGCAGTGATGAGCGGCTGCCATGTGCGGGGCGCAACGGGTCATGGCTGCAGCCGGCCGTCAGCAGCAGCAGGGCCAGGCTCGCAAACAGGGTGAGGCGTGCGGCAATCATGGCATCATTCCTCCAGTATCACCCGGCCATCACCCCGGATCAGCAACTCACCACCTTGACGTTGCCGCGTCAGCGATGCGATGGCCTGTTTTGCTGCCGACGGTAATTGCACCCCCCACACCACGGTTGAGCGCCCGGGGGCCGGCACAGCGTTTTCCAGGCTGCGGCTGTAGTGCGCCGGGACGGTCGCCGCCGACATCTCGTGAAACCAGCGCGGGAATGACACCTGTGCAACGGCCGGTCGACCCGTCGTCATCGACAGGCGCCATGCCTGCTGATCGGCCATGGCATAGAGGCTGACACTGCCTGCTGCAACCAGCCGGTCGAGTGCCGCGTCGGATTCAAAGCGCAGGCTGAAGCCCTGCTTTTCGGCTGCAGGCTTTTGTTCCGGCGTGGATGCCGCCTTTGGTGGCGGTGCGGCAGGCGCCGGCCTTTCAATGACGGACTTCGCGGCTTGCTGTTGTGTCTGGCGCTGCAGTTCCACGATTTCCTGACGGCTGTAATCGAGCTGTCGCTGTGTGTTCGCCAGTCGCTGGCGAAGTTCGTCGAGGCGCTGTTCCTTGTGCTGTGCGTCCTGCTCGATGTCCGCCAGTGCCTGACGCTGCCGGTCAAGCTGCCTGCCCAGTGTTTCCAGCCGTGCCTGTAACTGCTCGCGTTGTGCGCGTGCCTGTTGCGCTTCCCCGCTGACCGCTTCGATATGTTGTTGCGCAGTGCTCAGCTGCTGCTGCGTGCTGTGCATTGCAGCCTTCAATGCCTGCAATTCTGCCTGCTGTTCCAGCAGTTGTTGCTGCTGCAGCCTGATTTCCTGGCGCAACCTTGCCGGCTGAGGCTGCGCCGGTTTCCCCGGCTCCTGCACCGGAATCCCCTGCACCAGCGCGAACACCGCCATCAGGCACAGACCGATAATCGACATGAAGCGCATGACATCCGTTTGCAGGGCATCGGTATCGCTTCCTGCCGCAGCGGACGCGGACGGATATTTTGCCTGCCGGCGGCGACGCATCATGGTCCCTCCTGCAACGCATACGCCCTGCGGCCGCGGGTGCCGGCAGTATCGATCGAGTCGCGTATATCACAGAGCAGAGACTCGACACGGTTGGCGTGATCCTGCTCCTGTTCCTCGTAAAACCGGCTCAGCCGGGTACCCAGCAGGGAACTCTTGATGATGCGCATCACATAACCACCAATGCCGCCCACGATGGTGGTCGTCAACGCCGTCAGGATGCCGCCCTCAACCAGCCGCTGCAGCACGGCACTTGCACCGGCCTGCGTGGCCGCACCCGGATCACCGAGGGCATACAACAGCGCACTGCGCATGCCAATGGCCGTCCAGATCACACCGATGCCAAAGAACAAACTGGTCCAGACATCAGTCAGATGCTCGAGCTGGCTGATCTCATCCTGCGGAGGGTTGCCATGGAGACGCTGTTGCAGGGCATGCAGGCTGCGGATATACAGGCCCAGGGCGACCCCGAACGGCACGATCGACAAGCCCAGGTTGCGACGGCTCCAGTCAAACAGCACCTGGATCCGCGGCACGTCGATAACGGATACTGAAATAACCTCAAGGACCGTCAGCAGGTAGAGCACCACCACGGCGGTGATAAAACTGAGCATCATGCCCAGTAACAGGCCATTGAAAAAACCGCGATCCTTGAGCTGTTTCATCACCGCTTACTCGATCGGGCCACAGGCCTCGCAGGTGGCTTCCAGCACCAGTTCGGTCTCCTGGTAGAGATTACTGGCACGCGTGTAGTTCAGCCGGTCGGCACTGATCCTGAGCAGCCCCTGCTCCTTGTCGCCCAGTTCCCGGTTCATTTCACGCATGACCGCGGACTGGTCCGGGCAGGTCTGCTGGCAAACACTGTAGTCACTGATCAGGGACACGTACTTGACACCGAAATAGCGGTTATAGATTTCCCGCGCCTGGCGCTTGCTCAACAGGCCGGCATCATTTGTCCACAGCAGAAAGTCGCTGAAGCTGGCCTTGTTCTCCTTCTTCGGGTCACCCTCTGCAATCGCAAGGAGCTGCTGGAAATAGGCATCGAAGGCGTGTTCGCAGCCGGTCTCCAGGTCAAAACGGGCCTTGCTGAGGGCGCTTTCCAGGCTCGGACCCTGCGGCGGGGTGCAGGTCGTCGCCTGGGTGGGGTTGCTGCTGCAGGCAGCGAGTGATGCGGTCAGGGTCGCCACGGTAACGAGGCTGCCGAGTTTTATTTTCATTGATGAATTCATGACATTTCTCCAGTTCAGTTACTGTCACAGTTGCAAGGCACTTTCATAACCACTGTCAGCCGGGCCGGCAGGTGGGATCGCCATCGGGATAACATCCTGTTCTTCACCGAAGAGGATGGCCTTGACGCCGGCGACCACTTCCTGCATCTCCGGGGTAATGGTCCCGAATGACTGGTTAAGTTGTTCCATCAGGGTGGCGCGGCTGATCTCTTCACGGGTGCGCGCGATCAGGCTGGAGGTTTCCTGCATGTCGAGATAGATATCCGAGGCAATCACGGCCAGCGAGGAATTCGTCTTGCCGCCGGAGCGCGCCACCAGCTTGTAATACTGACTAAAGCGATCACTAAGCCGCATACCGGAACGCCCGCGCAATGAGGGTTGACTGGCAGTTGCCGTATTACCGGACTCCTCCCCGATCAGCAGTTCCTGCAAGGTCCAGGAGGTCTTTTTCTGCCCCAGCTCCGAGCGAATACGTTTCTCAAGGCTGGAAGAGGTGGCGTTCACCGCGGTTTCCATCTCCGGCAACTTGTCCGCCATGACATTCAGCATCTCGAGATAGCTTTTCCCGAGCTGCCTGGCTATGCGCTCGCAACCGGGGTCCCCTTCATTACCTTCACACTTGCTTTCCATGTAGAGCTTCTGTTGTTCATCAAGCCGGACTATGACGGCCTGCAAACCGGTTTCCATTTCCGCGGCAACATTGCCGGTATGCTTGATCTCCTCCAGCACCGTTGTCGGAAACAACTTGATGGTCGGCGCGGTCGAACCTGCGTGAGCGGCCACCGGCAGCAACAGGCAGCCGCCCAGCAGCTGTCTGAGAAATCGTTGTATGACATTCCAGTCACGGGTCGTTGCAGTCTTCATGGGAAAATCCTCCTTGCAGTCATTGATTTCATGATTACCTCGATAGCTTCATGGCCTGTCTTCCTGAGTCTTAATATAGGTATGCATTCCTGAACAGAACCTGAATGGCGATGCAAAAGGCGGCTGATGATTCACGGGAACCCGCCACGGCTGGCAAGGTCACAGACTGTGTCGCCCCGAGGATCCACACATGCATCGTCTGACTGTCCTGGTCATTATCAGCGTCCTGACACTGCTCGGCTCCGGCTGCAGCCGTACGGAGTTCGCCTACCGTCATGCGGACTGGCTGCTCGAGTATCAGGCCCGGCGGACCGTTGCCGCCAACGCTGGCCAGCGCGATCTGTGGCAACCAGTACTGGCTGGCACACTCACGCACCACCGGGAGCAGGAGCTGCCCCTTGTCATTGCCTACCTGGATCTGGCCAGTCGTGGCATGGGGGAGGCGGACAGCGCGGTCGACGCCGCATGCCTGGTTGACGCTGCCCTGCTCCTCTATCAACGGCACGCGCGCCTTGCCGTCGACCTGTCGGTGCCGTTGCTGTCGACACTTGATGACACGCAGGTCAGACACCTTGCCGGGTTCATGGAGCAGCGCCAGGAAAAAGCCGTGAAAGAGTATCTCAAGCCCGACCCGGGGGACCGTAAGGTGGCCCGCCAGCAACGCTTTGTCGAGCGTATCGAACGCTGGACCGGCAGCCTGAATGACCAGCAGCGGCAGCAGATCAGCGACGCTGTTGTGCACATCCCCGATCTCAGTGCAGCGTGGCTGGCCTATCGCTCACAGCAAACAGACACACTGGTGGAGATGCTCAAGACAGGTACCGATGCAACGGCCCTGCGTGAGCACCTCAATCACTGGTGGGTAGACATGGACGGTCGATCCGCTGAATTCAGCCAGCAGTGGCAGCTTGCCAAACAACAGTTCATCCTCATGCTCGACACACTCAACGTGACGCTCACTGACAAGCAGCGCGTCAGGATCGAGCAGCGGCTCACCGCGCTGCGCAGCAACCTGGCCCCGTTCCTCCCGGCCGCGCAGCCGCCGCTGGATTCATCGCTTGTGTCCGTGTGCGCTGCATCTGCCGTGTAACAGCAGCCGCCAGCCACCAACCTGAACTCACGAGGGAGCCATGCAGAACAAAAACCAGTATCATCACACCATGTCAAAAATCAGCCTGTTGGTGATGCTCTCGACCCTCGGCATCTGCAGCCATGCTGCTGCAACCCCGGACGAGCGTGCACTGGGCCACCATGGCATTGCTACTGCGCCGCCAGCCCTGACCGTCGAGACCTCCCCGGTACTCGACCTCAGTGCCTTTTCCACCCTGGAGCAGATCATCCCGGCGCTGGCCGACAAGCGTGTGGTGTTCATCGGCGAGCAGCATACCCGCTACGACCACCACCTCAGCCAACTGGAGATCATTCGCCGCCTGCATGCGCTGCACCCGCAACTGGCCATCGGACTGGAAATGTTTCAACAGCCCTTCCAGCGTTACCTGGATGAATACGTGGCGGGCAGTATCGACGAACAGACCATGCTGCGCGCCACCGAGTATTACCGGCGCTGGCGTATGGATTACCGGCACTATGCCCCGATCCTGCGTTATGCCCGCGAGCACAAACTGCCGCTGATCGCGTTGAATGTACCCACAGAGCTGACCCACGAGGTCGGACACGTTGGCCTTGACGGCCTCAACGAAGAGGACCGCCAGCTGATCCCGGCGGATATTGCACCGGCCGATGCCGCCTACCGCCAGCGAATCAAAGCCGTGTACGACTACCATCCCAAAGACCAGCAACACAACTTCGAACATTTCCTCGAGGCCCAGCTGCTGTGGGACGAAGGCATGGCCGAACGTGCCGCGGCCTTCCTGAAAGAACATCCGGACCACCAGCTGGTGGTCATTGCCGGTAACCAGCATATCGCCTGGGGCAGCGCCATCCCGCAACGCCTGCAACGGCGCACGCAAGTAACCGCAGCCACTATCCTCAACAGCTGGGACGGCCCCGTGAAACCGGGTCTGGCCGACTTCCTGCTGCTGCCTGAAGAGCGCATGTTGCCTGCTGCCGGCACACTGGGCGTACTGCTGGATGATGACGATGGCCAGGTCACCATTACCGCCTGCATGGAAGGCGGTGCCAGCGCCGCGGTTGGCATAAAGGCCGGCGACCGGATTACCGCCATCGACAACCACGCCATTAACAGCAACACCGACTTGCGCCTGGCCTTGTGGGACAAGCAACCCGGTGATAGCGTCAGTATCGATATCGTGCGCAAGCGCCTGCTGTTGAACGACAAGAACCTGAACTACGAACTCACTCTGCAGTAGCATGCAAAAACAGCGAGGCTTCATCGTCGGGCTGATCTGCATACTGTGGCTGCCGTTCGCAACCGCGGATCCATCTGTGACTCAGGTCCACCATGCACTGGAGGTAACACTGCAGCCCGACATGGCCGCCATCGAGGTGCGGGATACCATCACCCTGCCGCAGGGTCATCCGTCCTCACTGATCTTTTCCCTGCATCCTGCGCTGCAGCCGCAACTGCAAGGCGCCAACGCACGGTTGGTCGAGCTGCCGCAACGAGCGGATAGCAAGATGCCGGCAGTCAATCCCCCGGCCGGCCTCGAGCCGCGCCGCTATCGCCTCGACCTCGCAGGCGGGGAACACCGCTTTACCCTGCACTACTCGGGCAGCATTGCGCATACCCTGCACAGCCGGGGCGAAGAGTACGCACGCAGCTTTGAGGAAACACGCGGCATCATTTCACCACAGGGTGTGTTTCTCTCCGGCGCCAGTGCCTGGTATCCGCTCCTCGACGACACCCTGGTGACGTTTGATCTCGAGGTAAGCTTGCCGGAGGCCTGGAAGAGCATGAGCCAGGGCGAATCCCTTGACCCGCAGCCAGCGACTGGCGGCGCGCCCACTGAACACTGGCGTGACACTACCCCGCAGGAAGAGATCTACCTGATTGCCGGTCCGTTCACCGCCTATGCCAGTGTCGATGCCGGTATTGATGCCAGTATCAATACCAGTACCGGTGCAGGCGTCACCGCGATGGTGCTGCTGCGTGAACCCGATGCCGCGCTTGCGCAGAAATACCTCGATGCAACGCATGAGTACATAGCGCTCTACGATGCCCTGATCGGCCCCTACCCGTTCAAAAAATTCGCCCTGGTAGAGAACTTCTGGGAAACCGGTTACGGCATGCCCTCCTTCACCCTGCTGGGTTCACGCGTCATCCGTTTCCCCTTTATCCTGTCTTCGTCCTATCCGCATGAGATCCTGCACAACTGGTGGGGCAACGGCGTCTACGTCGACTACGACAGTGGCAACTGGGCCGAGGGCCTCACCAGTTACCTCGCCGACCACCTGATCAAGGAGCAACGCGGCGCTGGCAGCGAATACCGGCGTAATACCCTGCAGAAATACACTGACCATGTCAGCCACCAGCGTGACTTCCCGCTGACCGCCTTCCGCAGCCGGCACAGTGCGCGTACCGAGGCAGTGGGCTATGGCAAGACACTGATGCTGTTTCACATGTTGCGACAGCAACTGGGCGACGCTGTATTCCAGCAGGGTTTGCAGCGCTTTTATCAACGCCACATTTTCAGGGTCGCCGGCTTCAGCGAGGTACAGGACAGCTTTGCGGCGGTTGCCGGCGAACCGCTGGATGATTTCTTCCAGCAGTGGGTGCAACGCACGGGCGCGCCGCAGCTCGGTATTGGCAATGCGCGCGCACAGCCCGAGGGTGACGGCTATCGCCTGACAGCCGTTATCGAGCAGACGCAAGCCGGACCGGTGTACCACGTGAGTCTGCCAGTGGCTATCCACATGGACGGCATCGAGCAGGCGTACCAGACCCGGATCAACCTCAGGGACCGGCAGCAGACGCTGTCCCTGATGCTATCGGCACGACCGACACGGCTCGACGTCGACCCCGAGTTCGATGTCTTCCGCCGCCTGCACCGTAACGAGATTCCACCGGCCGTCAGCCAGGCGATGGGTGCCGAGCGGGTGCTGGTGGTCATTGCGGAGCAGACACCGGCAGCACTAAAACAGGCCTACCAGGCCCTTGCCGAGCGCTGGCAAGAGGAAAAGCCCGGGCAGGTCGATGTCGTGTTCGACAGGGAACTGCAACAGCTTCCCGATGACCGCGCCGTGTGGCTGTTTGGCTGGCAGAACCGTTTGCGACCGCAACTAAACGCCGCACTCGAGGGGTATGACTTTGTGGCCAGCGGCGATAGTGTGCGCATTGCAGGTACCATGCTGTCTGCTGCAACACACTCGCTGGTGCTACTCGCACGACAGCCACAGGCCCCCGACCAGGCGCTGGGCTGGCTCGCGGCCGATTCCGCTGCCGCCCTGCCCGGCCTGGGTCGCAAGCTGCCGCACTACGGGCGCTATAGTTATCTCGGCTTTAGCGGCATGGAACCGGACAACGTACTCAAGGGACAGTGGCCGGTGGTGGATTCACCCCTATCAGTGCGCGTGCAACAGGATGATGGCACAGCCGTCAGCTTCAACCCGGCCTCGCTGGCACCGCGCAAGGCACTGGTTGCACCCGTGGAGCAGTTTTCCGTTGCCCGCATGCAGCAGGATATCGCCTTCCTTGCAGACGCAAGTCTCGCCGGACGTGGCCTGGGAACACCGCAGCTGGATCGCGTGGCCGACTACATCGCGCAACAGTTCAAGACGGCCGGTCTGCAACCCGGTGGCGATAATGGCAGCTATTACCAGGCCTGGCAGCAGCCGGTCGCGGCGCTGGGTGCCAACGTGGCAATGAAAAATGTCATTGCCGTGCTGCCGGGCAGTGATCCCCGCTACCAGGGACAAAGCCTGGTGATCGCGGCACACTACGACCACATGGGACGGGGTGAAGTCAACGGCCGCCGCGAGGACCGCGGCCTCATCCACCCCGGTGCCGATGACAACGCCAGCGGTATTGCCGTGATGCTGGAACTGGCACGCAGCCTGAAGGGAAAGCCGCTGCCGCGTACGCTGGTATTCGTCGCCTTCACGGGCGAGGAAACCGGACTGCTGGGTTCACGCCACTACGTGCGTCACACGGAGGCCTACCCCATCGATGCCGTCATCGGCATGCTGAATCTCGATACCGTCGGACGCCTCGGCGACCGGCCGCTGATCCTGTTAGGTAGCGGCAGCGCCAATGAATGGGTGCATATTTTCCGTGGTGCCGGCTACAGCACCGGTATCCCGGTCAAGGCGGTCGCAGATGATTTCGGCTCCGGTGACCAGACGGCCTTTATCGAGGCCGGTATTCCCGCGGTGCAGTTTTTCAGCGGCAGTCACGAAGACTTCCACCGACCGGGAGATACCGCGGAGAAGCTCGACTATGACGGGCTGGCCCGGGTCGCCAGGGTGCTGAACGAAACGGTCCGCTACCTGGGTGAACACCCTGAACCCTTGCACTCGACACTCGCCGGCACACGCAGCACCGTCGCCCCGCCGCCATCAGCAACGCGGCGTGTCAGCTTCGGGACAGTCCCGGACTTTAGCTACAGCGGCAACGGCGTACGACTCGATGACGTGCGTGACGGCACACCTGCGGAACGTGCCGGGCTGCGCGAGGGCGATATCATCATTGCCGTGAACGAGATCGCGGTCAACGACATGCGTACCTATGCGCAGGCGCTGAAGCAACTCGACCCCGGCGACGAGATTCACGTGCGCTACCTGCGCGACGGTGTTGAAAACACATTGACCACCAGGGTAACCGAACGCTGAACCAGCAACCGCACAAGGACACCACCATGTACACGCAATCTTTCAAACACCTGTGCACCGCGCTGCTGCTGGCTGCCCTGCAAACCGTTTACGCCGAAGACCCGCGTGGACCTGCCAGAAGCATCGAACCGTTAGCCGGTGAAAAGCATTTTAAAAACCTGCGCCAGCTGACATTCGGCGGTCAGAATGCCGAGGCGTACTTCTCTCGTGACGGTACGGAGCTGATCTTCCAGTCGACGCGCGACGAACTGGCGTGTGATGCCATCTTTCGAATGCACAGCGATGGCAGTCACGTCCGCCAGCTATCGTCAGGTCAGGGGGTCACCACCTGCGCCTTCATCGCGCCCGACAACCGTTCCATCATCTATGCCTCGACACATCTGCAACAACAGCAGTGCCCGCCGAAGCCGGATCACTCGAAGGGCTACGTCTGGCCGCTGCACGCAGAATACGACCTCTTCACGGCCGGACCCGGGGGTGAAAATCCGCAGCGCCTCACCGACAGCGACAACTACGATGCCGAGGCGGTATACTCAACACAGGGTGACCGCATCGTCTTTACCTCGTTGCGCAGTGGCGACCTCGAACTCTACCTGATGAACCCCGACGGCAGCGGCGTGGAACAACTCACCGATGAGCCGGGCTATGACGGCGGCGCGTTTTTCTCACTGGATGGCAAGTGGATCGTGTGGCGCGCCTCGCGCCCGACCGGCAAGGCGCTGCAGGATTACCAGTCGCTGCTGGAAGATGGCCTGGTCCGGCCGGGAAAGCTGGAACTGTACATCATGAACCTCGACACCCGGTCGCCGCTGCAGCTGACCGATAACGGCGCCGCCAACTTCGGCCCCTACTGGCACCCCGATGGCAGGCACATTATTTTTTCATCCAACATGCACGACCCCGAGGGACGCAACTTCGACCTGTACATGATCGACATCGACAGTCGCGACATCGAGCGCATCACCACCTATGAAGGCTTTGACGGCTTTCCCATGTTCTCCCATGACGGCCGCCAGCTGGTGTTTGCCTCGAACCGCCACGGCAAGGTCAGGGGAGAAACCAATGTATTTATTACCGATTTCGTACCCTAGCGGCCGGTTTTTACTGCGCTTGCAACAACCCGGCAGTCATGAAGCGGCCCGGGTGCGGCTGACCCGGACCCGTGAAGACAAGCGTGCTTACATCTCACCCAGCGGCCGCACCCAGGCATATTCAAACGGTTCTTTCACCAGCTTGGTGCCAGCTTCACCGACATTACCACCCAGCGCACTGAACGGAAGTGTGACGACAAAAACTGCCGTGCCGATGATAGCGACTGCAGTCATCGGCACGCGCATCAATACCGCATCTGCCAGCATGGCGCCCCCCGAGGGCCGTTCACCGTTGTCATCATAATTTCCTGCATGGGCGCTGGAGACAAAGGCCATGTTGGACGTGGCCAGCATAACGGCCAGAAAATAGGTAATCAGTTTCCTGTTCAGACTGCGCATGGTGAAATTCTCCTGTTGTGTTCCCCGAGGTATGAAAACCACTGTCCGCTGAGCCGGTGAAGGCTCCCGCATTATCTATTCGGCCGGACATGTACAAACGTACCGGATAAACAAAACTTAATCAAATGAAACTCAATGACTTAGCGCAATGCTGATTGATTCGAGGAATCCATGCGGGGTGCGACGGGCTGACAGCGGTGCGGTATTGCGGGGCTTGAGCTTGAATGACAACACAATGGCACGCCTGGATTACAGCAATGAGAGGCCTGTGGCGCATTATCACGTCACGTCGTCGGAAGCGCCGCCGACTACTTATGCTGGAGGTAATCTTCGGCGCGGCGGCCCTCACGGGTGCTGCCGCGCCAGCACATATTCAAATGATAAAACCGGGGGTGCCCTGATGAATGTTGTAATACTGTTTGTATTAACCGCGGGGATCGTTGCGGGTGCAGCCTTCCTGCTCTACCTGTGGGAAAGGGGCCGTACCCGCCGCCATGGATGGCGCAAGCTGCCGCGTACAATCAGGCCGCGCAATGTCACCAGTAAAAGAATCGCATCATGACGGGCCCGGGATCCTGCGCAGATATAGACGGCACTGCCCCCGATCAGTTGTATGACTCCCTGGCTATTTCACTCTCGACCAGGGCGAGTATGTCATCCATGAAGGTGTCGTCTTCCTTTGAGAGGAAGCGATCCGCCCCGTTACGAAAGGCTTGCTGACGGTACTCTGGCTGACCGTAACGGGTGAGGATGACGATGACAATATCGGTGTACACCCGCTTTATCTTTCTGGTTACCTCGAGTCCGCTTTCTCCAGGCAACTGAATGTCCATGAAGATCAGGTGCGGACGCCGGTACTCTACCCTGCTCAGTGCCTCTTTTCCGTCGCCCGCCTCATCGACATCAATCACGGGAAAATATGACAGCAATATGTCCGAGAGTGCCTGCCTGAAGATGACATCATCCTCAACGAGTAGAGTATTGAACATCGACGCATCCTCCACGCAGTTTGAGCTGCCTACCTTGCATACATTTACTTACAATACTTGTTGAATTAACCGCCGATTATCAGGCTTTCAAAAACGCTGTTTTTCTATGTTCCTGCATCCTTGCGATTGCCGGTGCCGCCGATACCGCCGCAGTACCTGCAGAGGTGCTGCCCTGGTGCTGAATAAAGACCTGCACTCATTATTCACCGTCGTCCTGGCTATACAATTGAAAAGCAGTGGTTAAACCCGTCCCATCTTGCGCAGTGCAGCACCTGGCTATATGCCGCAAGCAGCAGACACGCGCTTGTGTGCATGCTCGCTATCATTACGGATTCGACACCCAGAGGCCATTGGCAGAGCATCAAGCCAGAGTCAAAAACAGGTAAAGGTGGGGTTTTGCCGGCCTTTATGACCGGCCGGGATCTTCAGACAACGAGTTTGTAACCGAACCCCTTGACGTTCTGGATCCATTGCGGTGAATGCGGATCGCGCTCGATCTTGCTGCGCAGTTGATAGATGGATTGCTTCACATCGGCACCGGTGGCGCGGCTGTCACTACCCCACAACTCGGCGATAATTTCCTCGCTGGTATACACCCGTCCGAGATCGCGCGCTAGCAGCGCCAGAAGGAAGAACTCCTTCGGTGAGAGCGATATCGCCTCACCGTGGATGGTAACGGACTTGGCCCGCTCGTCGATCTCGATGGCACCCCTGGCAATGCGTTGCGGTTCTGCAACGGGTTCAAGGCGCCGGATGATGGTCTGTATCCGGGCCTCGAGTTCACGTATCTCGAACGGCTTGCACAGATAGTCATCAGCACCGAGGGACAGCCCCTTGATGACGTCGTCGGTATCATCAAGCGAGGTCAGAAGGATGACCGGTATCCTGCTCTGTGCACGGACAGCCGTCAGCACACCCCAGCCATCCAGTTTCGGCATGACCACGTCAAGCAGCATGAGGTCGGGCTGGACATGTTGCAGTTTCCTGAGTGCTTCCTGTCCATCATTCGCGGTTACCACCTCGTGGCCCTTCGCCGCGAAAAACAGTGTCAGCAATTCCCTGATATCAGGATCGTCTTCGACGACAAACACCTTCATGGCGTTCACCTTAACCCAAACCGGCCAGCTTTTCAGGACCGGGCAACACGGGATGACTCGCTTGATGCATGGATACTCCCGGGTTTCAGGGTGGGCGAGTCCTGCTGCGCCCCGGGCAGATCGATACAAAACGTCGTACGCACTCCCGGAGTTGACTGGAAATCGATCCGGCCACCGTGTTGTTGCACGATGAGCCTGGCAATATTCAGGCCCAGGCCGGTGCCGGCTTTCTCCCCCCTGTCTGCTCGACCCACCTGGGCAAACTTCCTGAAGATCTGGTCATGAAACTCCACGGGTATTCCGGGGCCATGATCCGTGACCTCGATGCGAAACATGGGACCCTGCTCGCTTACCACAACCTCTACCGGCTCGCCCGGGGGTGAATACTTGATGGCATTGGACAGCAGGTTGGTTAACGCCTGCATCAGCCGGTCGGCGTCACCATTTACCCAGGCAGTGCTGGCCGGGGTTTGAGTCGTTATGCTGATCTGCGCCTGCTCCGCCAGCCCCTTGCTGTCCTCGATAACCCGGTTTACCAGTACTGACAGTTCCAGCGGCTCGAATTGAAATGTCATCTTGCCGGCCTCGATCTTTTCTATATCCAGTATGTCACTGATCAGTCTCACCAGGCGCCTGCTGTTGCTGTGCGCCAGTGTGATCAGTTTCTGCGCCTGCTCGGGCAACTGTTCCTGCATATTGGTCTTGAGCATCCCCAGGGAAACTAGCACGGAGGTCAGCGGGGTGCGTAATTCATGACTGATCGTGGTAATGAACTCCTCCTGCATGCGCTGGGAAGCCTTCAGTTCCGAAATATCCCAGGCAACCCCGACGTAGTTTGTTGTTTGTCCACGGTTGTCCTTGATTGCATTGATGGTCACCCATTGGGGGAACAACTCGCCATTCTTGCGCCGGTTCCAGATCTCACCCTGCCAGTGACCTGCGCCGCTGATAGAAGCCCACATTCGTTCATAGAATTTCCGATCATGTTTACCGGACTGCAGGATTCTCGGATTTTTGCCGGACAGTTCCTCCTCACTGAACCGGGTGATGGCCCTGTAAGCCGGATTCACCGACTGAATGGTCCCGTCCACGTCTGTTATCACGATACCTTCACTCGCGTTTTCGAAGACGCTCGCCGCGAGTCGCAGTTTCTGGTCAGCCAGCATGCGTTCGGTGACATCGCGAACGATGTGAATCAACAGCTGTCGTCCCTTCAGCGTTACCCGGCTGATAGCAAGCTCGATGGGAAAAGTCGAGCCATCCCGGCGTTGTCCAAATCCCTCACATTCGGCATATAGCAAAGGGTGTATCACATGACTGGTAGTGCCACCACGCAACTCGTTCAGATAGGCTTTCCGGCAGCACTCCCTGAGCAGCACGACAAACTGCCTGCCGATGACTCTGTTTGCTGCATAGCCAAACATCTGCTCCGCGGACTGGTTGATCGATTCAATCGCCCCGTCCGTGTCTACGGTGATGATGCCGTCCACCACATTATTTACAATCGTTTTGATCCGCGCCGCATTCTCGCGCAACGCTTCCCGCTGTCGCACGCTATGCCGGAACAACTCGAGGCTGAGTGCTGATGCGAGCAACATCACCAGCAGCATGATATAGAGACGCTGAAAGTTTTTCCTTTGCAGCTCTTCCAGTCCCCTTTCGTGCCCGACGACGGCCGCACTCGCCTGGAGTATCACATCCATGCCATCCTGAAACGTCTGATCCATGCGCGCCATTGCGCTGGCCGCTGCAGTTTCTTGCTCCGAGATCAACGCGGCCTGCGCCTGCAGAAGACGCAGCGCTTCACGCTGTTCGGAGAGGACAAGGACTTGCTCGGCAAGCGCAACCAGGGTATCCCGTGCGGGCGTCAGGTCGCCAATGAGCGGTGCCAGTGCCGTGTCATCCTGCACCCGCTGCTGCAAGGCCTCATGGATGGCGTCATAGCGTTGTTTGTAGTGACCAAGTGCAGCGCGCTGTTCCTGCACTGCGTAGTTTTCCAGCACGTCGTTCCCCGGCCGGTTCAGATCCCGCCAGGCGCCGGCCAGGGAATCCAGGTCAAGTCTCAGTTGATGCAGTTCAGCTGTTTCGGAACCCATTGACTGGATCTTAAGCAGCAGGTTCCCGCTCCATACAAGGAATCCAATGATCACTACCCAGACTGCAACATAGAGAAGTTTCATAGACAGCAACCCCTATTCCGGCCGACGTATGGTTCGGCAAGCGACTGCGCATGAGCCAGAGCATGTAAGGGCTGATAATGACATCTGAAAACGGAGACTATTGAACTTTCCCTCTTCTACCATACCCGCGGCGAACAGAACAACTTGCATGTGCCTGATTTTAGTGCTGCTGCCGCGAGCCATGGCCGCCTGGATCGTGGTACGCTCTGACGAAATACATAACCGTCCCCCTTGAAGGAGGTTGTTCATGGCCGTCTATTCACACATCCTGCTCGCCGTAGACTTCACACAGGCCACGGATACCGTTACGCAACAGGCACTGGAACTGCGCCAGGTCTTCAAGGCACGGCTCAGCCTGGTAAACGTGGTGGAGTACGTGCCGATGGATCTGTCCAACGATCTGATTCTGCCGCAGGACCTTGAGATCGACCAGAAACTTCTGGAACTGGCCAGGCAGCGCCTGCAGACGCTGGCAGATAAACTGGGGGTCGATAAATCAGACTGTTTTGTCAGCCAGGGCAGCACCCGACGAGAGATACTTCAGCTGGCCAGAGAGAGGAACGTAGACCTCATTGTGATCGGCAGCCACGGGAGGGAGGGTATCCAGAGGCTGCTGGGATCAACCGCCAACGCGGTCCTGCACGGTGCGCCCTGTGACGTGCTCGCGGTAAGGATAAGGGACGAATAGCGAATTTGAGCATGCAGAAAGAATCAGTCAGTGCATCCTGAAAACGTTTTTCCTGAACGGAAAAGGCGACCTGAAGGTCGCCGTATCCGTTACTGCACCGGTTTTGGGATAACGATGTAAAGCCTACCGAACGCCACCCTCAAGTTGCCTGATGCGTTCTTTCAAACGCTTGATTTCAGCTTCGTTGGACTGGGTTGCCGGTGCGCCATGGCTGGAAGCACCTCCATAACCGGGAGCACCGCCATAGCCGGGATCGCCGCCATAACCGGGAGCACCGCCATAACCGGGAGCACCGCCATAACCGGGACCGCCACCATAACCGGGACCGCCACCATAACCGGGACCGCCACCATAACCGGGACCGCCACCATAACCGGGACCGCCACCATAACCGGGA
>JBATFE010000521.1:0-3512 GCA_049664445.1 Gammaproteobacteria bacterium | reverse complement strand
TTCCACGGGGCGACCTTTGCCGACATGCGGCGCGAGGGAGCGCCGCTGATCCTCATCAACGCCTCGGACCTGGGCTACGGGGTGCGTTTCTCCTTCGTCCAGGAGTACTTTGACCTGCTGTGCTCGGACATTAATTCGTTCCCGGTGGCACGGGCCGTCACCGCCTCGTCCGCGGTCCCCCTGGTGTTCCACCCGGTGGTGGTCGAGAACTACCACGACTGCAAGAAAGAAGGTAAACCCGAGTGGATGGTGGCAGCTGCGAAGCGCCTGGCCAACAATCCTGATTTGAGCGATGTTGTGAGTGGGCTGGAAACCTACTACGAGGAAGACCGGCGCCAGTACGCCCATTATGTGGACGGCGGCATCACCGACAACCTGGGGCTGCGTGCGATCTACGAGGTCATCGAAGTCACAGGCGGTGCGCAGACGTTTTTCAAGAAAACCGACCGCAAGCCCCCGCGCTACGCGGCGGTGATCTCCGTCAATGCCTCCACGGACCCGCAACCGGCGATGGACATGAGTAACAAGCAGCCATCGGTAGGGGAGACCATCGGTGCGATGAGCAATGTGCAGCTGCACCGCTACAACAAGGCGACCCTGGAATTGATGGAGCGTAGTATGCAGCGCTGGACGAAGATGCTGTCCACTGCGGAGCGGCCTGTCACACCGTATTTCGTCCAGCTCGGCTTTGTCGACGTCATGGAGCCGGAGGCGCAGCTGTTCTACAACTCTATCCCGACCAGCTTCTCCCTGAGTGAAGAACAGGTGGACAGACTGATAGAGGCGGGCCACGAGCTGTTGCGCAACGATCCGGATTATCAGCGTCTGCTGGCAGATCTGGGTGGTGCCCAGGGATCAAGCGAGCAATAAAAGGGCCTGTGCATGATGAATTTCAATTCATGTGGCAATAGAGATATTTCAGCGGGCAAAAAGGTCTGTGCTGGTCGTGTGGCCAACCAAACACAAGGTAAAAAAACAGGCCAGAGGCATAGGCGGCGCGTTTTCTTAAATGCAGGGAAGCTCTGATTAATTCAATGGACAATGGTAGGGTGCGCCGTGCGCACCGAAAATAACATGCAAGCAATTGATGCAGGGTGCGCAAGGACTGTGGTACAGATATGTGCCAGCCCTCCAGCTATCAGGCATATAATGCATGGACCGTATGCTCGGGGTCATTCTTGAAGATCTTGAGTAAAGCGAGCGCCGGGCCTTGCGGTGTGCGTCGTCCCTGTTCCCAGTTCTGCAACGTCCGTACGCTGACCCCGATCAACAACGCGAATTGCTGCTGTGACAGCCCGGTCTTTTTGCGGATGGCCGGCACGTCCACACTGCCAAGGTCGTGCTGACGGCCCGGTTTGGCCTTGCCGCGCTTGATTTTTCCAGCTTCCTGTATGCTGGTAACCAGTTCATCAAATAATGCCTTCTTCATGATCCGAACTCCTGCTCAACGAGCGTCTTTAATACCTTCAGCTGTTGTGTCGTGAGATTTTCCTGTTCGCTCTTGCCGTAGGCCAGCAACATGTAAATCTGTACGGCTGGTGAATACCAGTAGTAGATCACACGGATGCCTCCACGCTTGCCTTTACCCGGCAACTGCCAGCGGATCTTCCTCAGTCCACCGCTTCCAGAGATCCCGGAACCCCGACGCGGCGCTGTACGGCGTGATTAGGGGTGACATCCCGCCGGGGTAGGGCTAGCGGGTAGACCGGGTGGCGGTATCCAGTAGCGGGCATCAGAGGGCGTCGCGGGGTGAGTTCTTTTCGTTCATTAAATCGGCGTTAAATGACGATTTCCAGGTATACTTATCCGGTAAGTCGATTACCGGAAACCCCTATAAATATAGACTTAAATGGTGGGCGATACTGGGATTGAACCAGTGACTCCTGACGTGTGAATCTGTTATTACACCCGTTCTGTTTCAGAGATTTATAGGATATCACAAGAGATAACAGTCACATAGTTTGTTTCCGGATAAGGCCGAATCACGCTGAATTTTGTTCGCACTGTGACAAAATTGTGACAAGGATTTTGTCCATGCACAGGGTTAATAATTTCTGTTTCTTCTATGTTTTAAAGTTTCCGGTTGTTATCGATAGTCAGTAATGCTAAACCCAGTTCTCAACTTTTAACCCCTTGATCCGGGCAAAGTGTTTCTGGTTATTGGTTACTAAAACAGCCTTGATGCTTTTCGCATGTGCGGCAATCATCATATCCATGGCGCCGATCGGTTGGCCCCTGGCTTCCAGGTCAGCACGGATTTTCCCGTACTGCTCTGCGGCCGCATTGTCCCAGTCAATCACATCCAGATGTTGCACGAAGTCATCGATAATGGGGCGATTGATTCGTTTGGAACTGGATCGCTCCACACCGTATAGCAGTTCTGCATAGGTTACTGTGGATATGCAGATCTGTTCCATAGCGAGCTTGCGGAAATGCTCCAATACACCGATGGGTCTTTCCCGGATAATGTAGCTGCACGTGTCCGTGTCCAGCATATACAGCTTCATCCGAACAGTTCCCGTTTCTCCGCTTGCAGGTCCACACGCTCGGTCATGAAATCGTCGGTCGGATGCGCGGAAGAATTGAAGAAATCCTCCCAGGATGCGGGCTTCTCAGACAGGATGACTTCGTCGCCTTCTCTCCGAATAAAGACCTCAGAACTCTCGAAACGGAATTCTTTCGGCAGCCGGACTGCCTGGCTTCGTCCCGTCGTGAACAGTTTTGCAATTTTAGTCATGGCGCTCTATATATCAGCAATGATAGATACCATGATATATATCATGTGGCGGGGTTGATTTCAAGGTGAAATCTCCACAGATGTGCTCCAGGTCATCCGCATACGCGGCGGGTTAGAGATCCTCAAGCATGACAAGAAAGTCAAGGTCACTGGGCTCCGGGTTAAACTCGCCGGAAGCTGCGGAGCCGAACAGTTCCAGTCGCCGAACGTGGTAACGGCGGCACAACTCTTCCAGTTCATCACGATATTGTGCAATGGCGGAAACCATGAACTCGACTCTATTAAGTATTAAGTGTTTACCAGATATAGCGTCAGGCAGAGACAGGGTCGAGATGGGTATGTACCGCCATCAGGATGATTACCTGCACCCTTTTTGTGTTCGAACAAACCACGACATTATTTAGCTGTTTCGATACTTGCCCAATTTCAGTTCCTCCCACATCCAGCGGCTGTTGTACGGTTCTTGTCCCTGGCTGGCGGCGCGGCGCAGTTCGTTATTCTCCAGATGCTTCAGCCACTCGATGACTTTTTCACGTCCGTTTTTGCTTCTGGCGCATTGCCGCGGGGTCTTGTTCTCGAGTGCAGGAATGGGTTCATCCAGGCACTGGCGGTAGTGTTGATCCAGAGTGTTGTGGATGATCTCGGCTGCGATTTCCGGATCAATGGTGTCGGTCGACTCCCGGTGTCCAGTGTCTTGCTGGTGGTTTTCATTCTCAGCCATCAGTTGTTCAGGTGTCTGAAGCTTGCTCAGGGCCGGGCCGACGAGACCGTGCAG
>JBATFE010000520.1:0-2112 GCA_049664445.1 Gammaproteobacteria bacterium | reverse complement strand
CTGAAAGAATACCCCGTCATTCCCCATATCCAGGAAGGGACGATGGCGCACAGCAAGCCGTTTGTCGCCAAGGAGCAGTTCCAGGAACCGCTGGGCTTTCCCGGCGAGCTGGTCGACAACTGGCAACAGGTCGCCTACGACAAGATGGAAGAACTGACCGGCAAGTACCGCTCACTGGCCGTGTTTCTGGATTCCTGTGTGAAGTGCGGTGCCTGCACCGACAAGTGCCATTACTACCTCGGTACCTCTGACCCGAAAAACATGCCGGTTGCCCGCCAGGACCTGTTCCGCAAGGTGTACCGCCGCAAGTTTACCTTCGCCGGCAAATACTTCCCCAAGCTTGTCGGTGCCGTCGACCTGACAAAAGACGTACTGGATGACTGGTACAGCTACTTCCACCAGTGTTCACAGTGCCGCCGCTGTTCGGTGTTCTGCCCGTACGGCATCGATACCGCGGAAATTTCCATGGCCGCACGCGAAGTCATGGACAGCATCGGTGTCGGCCAGAAGTACTGTAACGAGATTATTGCCAAGGTCTACAAGATCGGTAACAACCTCGGCCTGCCACAACCCGCGCTCGCCGACACGCTCGAGGGGCTGGAAGAAGATATTGAAGACGAAACAGGCGTTACTGTACGTCTGCCGCTGGATGAAAAGGGCGCCGATATTCTGGTGGTCACCCCGTCGGCCGACTTTTTTGCCGAACCGCACGTCGATGGCCTCATGGGTTATGCCAAGGTCTTCCATGAAGCCGGCGTCAGCTGGACTCTCAGCTCGCATGCCAGCGAAGCGGCCAACTTCGGCATGTTTATCGGCAGCTACGAGAACATGCGCAAGGTGTCGCTGCGCATTCGCGAGGCCGCACTTGACCTCGGTGTGAAACGCATCATCTTCGGCGAGTGTGGCCACGCCTGGCGTGTCGCCTACAGCTTCCTGAATACGCTGGCGGGTCCGTTCGACTTTCTGGATCCGAAATACCCGGTGCCCATGCACATTATGGAATTTACCCATGACCTGATCCAGCGTGGCGCCCTGACACTGGACAAGTCAGCCAATGATGACATGGTGCTGACCTACCATGATTCCTGCAACGTGGCACGCGCCTCCCGCATGGGACCGAAACCGGGCGGCCAGTTTGTACTGCCGCGTGAGGTCATCAAGGCCAGTTGCAACCATTTTTATGATATGCCGCAGGACACCATTCACGAAGCCACCTACTGTTGCGGTGGCGGCGGCGGGCTGCTGACAGACGACCTCATGGAGCTGCGTGTCAAGGGCGCCATGCCGCGCATGGAGGCGTTGAAGTACGTCGTTGAGAAACACGGCGTCACCCACATGGCCGCTATCTGCGCCATCTGCAAGAGCCAGTTTGCAAAAGTGCTGCCCTATTACGGCTTCCAGATGGACAGCATTGTCAGCGTGCACCAGTTGGTCAGCAACGCAATAATTCTAGGTAATAAACAGTAATTTTTTAGTATCCGGTTCAGCTTGACGACCAGATCAGATAACAGGAGAACAGGCATGGCAACTTCTCGAGATGACATGGAAAAAGATCTGACCTTTCGCCGTTTTAAAGAGGGCGATCACGAATATGCACGCATTGGTGATGATATCTTCAACGAGGACAAGTCCTACAAGTGTCCGACCTACGTGCACCGTACACCGCCCTGTCAGGGCAGCTGCCCATCCGGTGAGGACATCCGTGGCTGGTTGCAGATCGTCCGCGGTATCGAGAAGCCGTCCGGTGAAATGAGCATGGAAGAGTATGCCTTCCGCCGCTCCACCGACGCGAATCCCTTCCCGGCCATGATGGGCCGCGTCTGCCCTGCTCCGTGTGAAGACGGCTGCAACCGCAACAATGTCGAGGATTTTGTCGGCATCAATTCCGTCGAGCAGTTCATCGGTGACTCCGCCTTCGAACAGAAATACACCTTCGACAATTCTGCCCCGCTGAGCGGCAAGAAGATTGCCATCATCGGTGGTGGTCCGGCCGGCATGGCAGCTGCCTACCAGCTGCGCCGCAAGGGACATGCCAGTACCATCTTCGACGACCATGAAGAGCTTGGCGGCATGATGCGCTACGGCATCCCGGGCTATCGTACCCCGCGTGAC
>JBATFE010000519.1:0-4119 GCA_049664445.1 Gammaproteobacteria bacterium | reverse complement strand
CTGGAATGTCCCGCACAAGCTGGCCATCCTTGACCTGCTGCCAAAGCAGCAGGCGAATCCTGACTATTTAAGGGAGGGTGGCTTTCGGGTCTATGCCAGCTGGGAAAAGGGTGCGGATGAACTGGATCCGGCGGACATCGACTGGTCGGCCTTTACACCGGCCAACTTCCCCTACCGGTTGCGCCAGGATCCCGGGGACAGCAACAGCCTGGGAAGGATCAAGTTCATGCTGCCCAATCCCTACGCGGTCTACCTCCATGACACGCCGTCCCGACACCTCTTCCGGCGCCCTGTCAGGACCTTCAGCTCCGGTTGCATCCGGGTCGAGGCGCCACTGCAGCTGGCGAATTTCGTGCTCGGGGACGGGGAGAATACCGCGACGATCGATGTGCAGGAAGAGATCGACAGTGGCGAGAACCATACCCGCTCACTGCCGCGGCCGTTGCCGGTATACCTGCTCTACCTGACCGCATGGGTCGACGATCAGGGCAGGGCGCAGTTTCGCAACGACGTCTACGGGCGCGATGTCCTGGTCCAGAGGGCATGTGCCTCGGGAACAGGTTGATAGCCGCCGGCCGCAACTGCCAGAAACACTTTACCGAATGTGAGCCGCGACACGGCCGTGTCGCGGCTTTCGTGCCATCCTGCTTACATACGCTCGCCTGCCGTTCAACATTCGAGCGCAACGGGCAATTTCATGGGCGCTGTTTACATCGTGATGTATTTGTGTATAATCAACCGCTAATATTGCTGGCGAACATAATATCCATTAAAAACAGCTAGTTATCATTGATATGGAGTCAATGCCGTGACTTGGTTGAGAGATATTATTCGACAGGAGCAGGTAGTGGCCTGCAGCCGGCGTGAGTTTCTGCGTATCGGTTCTGGTTTTGCCGCATCCCTGCTGCTGCCTGCTGCCGGGCTTGCCAGGGCTGCCAGTCACAGGGAGCGATCCCTGAATTTCTACAATACCCACACCGATGAGCGGCTCAAGACCTGCTACTGGGCCGAGGACGAATACCTGCCGGAAGGGCTGCAGGAAATCAACACCATCCTGCGCGATCACCGCACGGGTGACATCCACGACATGGACCGTGGCCTGCTTGACCTGCTGTATCTGCTGCAGACCAAGGTCGAAAGCAAGCAGACTTTCCAGATCATTTCCGGTTACCGTTCCCCGAAGACCAACGCCATGCTCAGCGAGAAGAGTGGTGCTGTTGCCAAACGCAGCTACCACATGCAGGGCATGGCGATCGATATCCGTCTGAATGGCTGCGACCTGAAGCAGCTGCACAAGGCGGCCCTGTCACTCAAGGCCGGCGGTGTCGGCTACTATCCCTCGTCCGACTTTATCCATGTCGATGTAGGCCGGGTGCGCCGCTGGTAGTCGTGTTCGCCCGGTAAATGTTTGCGCGGTAGTATCCGCCTTAATCAGGAGGCAGAACCGGTTTCGACAGGAAGGCCGGCGGTTTTCCATTCCGGATACCCATCCTCCAGGCGTCGTGCTTTTAGTCCTTTTTCTCTCAGCCTCGCCACCGCATCGAAGGCCAGTACACAGTGAGGCCCCCGACAGTAGGCCACGATTTCCTGTTTGGGGTTAATGTTTTTCAGATAGTGTTTCAGTTCGGAGAGGGGCACATTCACAGCCCCGGGAACGTGCCCTGCGGCGTATTCTTCCGGTGGTCGAACATCCAGAACGGTTACCAGACCATCTCGCACGCGCTTGAGAAGTTCCTTGCGGGGCAGGGGTTCCAGTTCATCTTTGACCGTTAAGTAGGTGTTGACCAGTTTCTCGACATCCGCGACATGGCGTTCGGCGACACCGCGCAAGGCATCAAGCAGGCCGATCACATCATCACCGCTAAGACTGTAAAAGACCTTCAGCCCTTCCTTGCGGCAACTCACCAGGCCGGCCTGGCGTAACTGCTGCAGATGCTGTGAGGTATTGGCCACCGTCAGGCCGGACACCCTGGCCAGTTCGTCTACACTGCGTTCACCCTGGGCGATATATTCCAGCAATTCCAGCCGGTTCCCGTTGCTCAGCGCCTTTCCCACGCGGGCGAACTGGGTGAATAAATCGTGTTTGAAGTTGCCGCTTGACATCTTTCCATCATCCACTAGTATTATATTCAATAGATCTATTGAATACTTATAACTGAAGGCATAATTATAGCAGGTGGCTTACGGGGGGCAATCCGCAGTTCCAGAGGGGCAATGTCCATGAGTCTCAATGACTTCATCATGACCAATGAAATGCCTATCCGGATCGGGTTTTTCTTTGGTATTTTCGCTGTTATGGCCCTTTGGGAAATGGTCAGTCCCCGGCGCCGGTTGCGGACCTCAAAGGCCATTCGCTGGACCAACAACCTGGTCCTGGTCTTTTTTAACAGTATCGTATTACGGCTGCTATTTCCGGCAGCGGCGGTGGGCATGGCCGTGTTTGCCAGTGAGCAGGGCTGGGGATTGTTCAATTATGTAGCAGTGCCGTTCTGGTTGGCCGTACTGGCCTCGGTTGTCATCATGGACTTCTTTATCTGGCTACAGCATGTGATGGTGCATGCCATACCGGTGCTCTGGCGTTTGCACCGCGTGCATCACGCGGATCTGGATTTTGATGTCACCACTGGTGCGCGCTTTCATCCTCTCGAGATCCTGCTCTCCATGCTCATCAAGTTTGCGGTGATCTTGTTGCTGGGTCCCCCGGTTCTGGCAGTCGTGGTTTTTGAAGTGCTCCTGAATGCAACCGCCATGTTCAATCATGGCAATGTGCGACTGCCAAAAATGCTGGACCAATATCTGCGCTTGATCGTTGTGACGCCCGACATGCACCGGGTACATCACTCCGTTGAAGACGACGAGACCAACAGTAACTTCGGCTTTAACCTGCCGTGGTGGGATCGCCTGTTTGGCACCTACCGCGCCCAACCGCGCGTCGGGCACGAGGTCATGACCATCGGCATCCTCACTTTCCGCGAGGACAAGTGGTGCAGCTGGTTGCCAGGAATGCTGGCGATTCCCTTTATTGGCAAGGTGCAGGACTATGCCATTAACCGTCGTCAGTGGAGTGGCGACCATGAATAACAATGGTCTCATGCGAATCATATTATTGCTGGGGCTGTGGGCTGCAGTCAGGCTCGGCGCAACTCTGGCCTTCCTGTTTGCGCGCTACCTTGCCGCAGGGTGGGTGGCGGGAAGAGCGGCGGGCGTTTGAAGCAGCTGATTAACAGTGTCGAAGGCGAGGGCTGGTGCTTCGTCATCTTCGTGCGCCTGGTGCGAAGGCACTTGTGGCGAGGCGGACATGATCCTGACATGGTGAAATCCGGGCTGCAGGTCCGGTTCGAGGAGGTTCCCGGAGAATCAACCGATATGAAGAAGCATGATCTGCTGGTGCAGTGAATTCCAGACTCAATACGCCATAAAGCATTTAACCCTGCAGATCACCTGTCTAAACTGTTTGGGGCCGGTATTTATACAACTATCGGGTAAACTGTACCCGTATTGACTTACTCATACCGCAGTGCCTCGATCGGGTCCTGACGCGCAGCCTTGCGCGCCGGGAAGAAACCGAAGATCACACCGACGGCGGCGGAGAACAGGAAGGCCAGTAGCATGATGACCGCATCGAGCACAGGCGGCATGCCCATGAGCGCGGAGAGGGCGTAGGTCGTACCCACCGCCAGCAGGATGCCGAGCAGGCCGCCAAACGACGACAGCACCACGGCCTCGACCAGGAACTGCAGCAGCACCTCACGTTCCAGCGCGCCGATCGCGAGACGAATGCCGATCTCGCGGGTGCGCTCGGTCACCGAGACCAGCATGATGTTCATGATGCCGATGCCGCCCACCAGCAAGCTGACCGCGGCCACGGCGCCGAGCAGGGTGGTGAGAACCCTGGTCGTACCGGTCAGGGCCTCGGCGATCTCCTTCATGTCGCGCACGTTGAAGTCGTCGTCCTCGTTCGCGGCGATGCGGCGGCGTTCGCGCATCAGCAACTCAATGTCGCGCTGCACCTTGCTTGTTGAAACACCCTCGCTGGCCGAGATGTAGATCATCTGCACATCCTGGTTGCCGGCCACGCGCCGCCAGAAGGTGCGCAGCGGGATCACCACGATGTCGTCC
>JBATFE010000518.1:0-2420 GCA_049664445.1 Gammaproteobacteria bacterium | reverse complement strand
CCGTCGGCGAAGATCCCCAGCCCGGTGACACCCTCGCTCTCCTCCTTGAGATGGGTATAGAAGTGCATGCGCGAGGTGGACAGCCAGGTAAACCAGGGCGTACCCGCCTTGGTGTTGCGCTTGATGAAGTCCATGGCGCGGCCGACAAACTCCTCGTCCGCAGTCTCCATGCGTTTCTTCGTCAGCGGCCCGGTATCTTCGCATTGCTGTATGCCCATCGGGCCGAAGCGGAGATCCACGATATCGCTCGGCGTATTCGTGGCCTTGCAGTCCAGCACACCACGGGGGCCAAACTCGGCGCGAAACGCGGGGTCCGTTGGGTAGTCGGGGTTCTCGGGCTCTTCCTCGGCATTCAGGTGATAGAGATTTCCGTAGAACTCATCGAAGCCGTGTACAGTCGGCAGAAACTCGTTGCGATCGCCGAGATGGTTCTTGCCGAACTGGCCGGTGGCGTATCCAAGGGGCTTGAGCATCTCGGCCAGGGTTGGGTCCTCCTTCTGCAAGCCGATGGCGGCGCCGGGAAAACCAACCTTGGTCAGTCCGGTGCGAATCGGGGACTGACCCGTGATGAAAGCGGAACGTCCAGCGGTACAGCTCTGTTCGGCATAATAGTCGGTAAAGAGCACACCCTCAGTGGCGATGCGGTCGATATTGGGCGTGTGGTAACCCGCCATTCCGCGGCTGTAGCCACTGAGATTGGTAATGCCGACATCATCGGACATGATCATCAGGATATTGGGCTTCTTGCCGGCTGCGAGTGCGCTGCCTGGCACCGTGAACATTGAACCCACCGCAAGGGTCATGACGAGAAGTAAAAGGCGTTGCAATTTGATGTGCATGTTCCATCTCCATTATTGGTAATTGGATGACTACCCGGGCGTTCCTTTGATGATGCCCACTGACTGATAAACCGCATTGCCATGTCGGGGCACCGAAGCGGATTCCAATCCATGGCATTTCTGCCTGTGAGCTGCAGGCCAGAGCGCCTGATTCTACTAGGATGCGATTACCTGCCTATTGGGCTAAAGCCCTATACGAAGATCATTCAGCAGCAATCGTTTTTGGCGTGATCGCCAGTTGGGCGCACACCCTGCCCAGTTCCACGGCTGAGGAGACCCCCATTTTGGTCATGATCTTGGCCCGGTGGGCCTTGACAGTCTTTTCAGTGATACCGAGATGCGACGCAATCTGCCGGTTGCGGGCGCCGGACAGGATATAGCGCATTATTTCCTGTTCACGGCTGGTGAGCAGCGCCAGCGACGCCCGGGCATCATTATTCATGTCATTGTTTTTTATATCATTCTTGTATTCTGCCAGTGCCTGCCCGACAGCCGAGAGTAACACCGCCTCGCTCACCGGTTTTGTCAAAAAGTTCACCGCTCCACCCCTGATGGCCTTGACCGACATCGGAATGTCGCCGTGCCCGGTGAGGAACAGGATCGGCAGGTCACTCCCCAGTTCATTCAGTGTGTCCTGCAGTTCAAGGCCGCTGCTGCCGGGCATGCGCACGTCCAGAATCAGGCAGGCGACGCCGTCAAATCGCTCACGGGCAAGATACTCTTCCGCGCTGGCAAATACCTCGGTTGCAAAACCCGCAGCACCCAGCAGGCGTGCCAGGCTGGTACGCACGGAACGGTCATCATCGATGATGAAGATGCGCGTGGATTTGTCAGGCATGTCCCGCCTCCTGTTCCCCGGGGGCCACGGGCAACATAACGGTAAAGGTGGCACCAGCCGTCGCCGTACTTTCCGCCAGAATCCGACCGCCATAGGCCTCGACAATGCGCCTCGCAATCGCAAGCCCCATCCCCAGGCCATCCGACTTGCGGGTAAAAAAGGCTTCGAATAGATGGGGCAAATCCTCTTCCGCGATACCACTACCGCTATCGCGCACCGTGATCTCCACGGTGTCATTATGGCGTGTGGTCCGGATGACAAGTTGCCGCTGATCGACGGGTGTGCCACGCAGGGCGTTCAGGGCATTGATAATCAGGTTGATGACCACCTGCTGAATCTCGGTGCGCCCGGCCAGTACATCGGGGAGATCCTTGCCGAACTCCAGTGTTGGCGTCACCTGCTGCTGGCTAAGTTCGCTATTCAGCAAGGCGATGGTTTCCTGCAGCACGGCATTGATATCAAGCGGCTCATGCACGGCTGCTCCGCTCTGTAACAACTGGCGCATGCGCTGGATGATATTGGCCGCACGTTGATCGTCACGGACGATGTCGTCAAGAATGTCACTGATATCTGCCAGTTTAGCGGGTTCCGACACCAGCAGGCGGCGTCCTGCCTCTGCGTTACTCAGGATAGCGCTGAGCGGCTGATTCAGCTCATGGGCCCGGGTACTGGTCAGCTCTCCCAGCAGGTTGGCGCGTGCCAACCGCTCAACAGCCTGCTGGCTCTGCTGCAGTTCCTGCGCG
>JBATFE010000517.1:0-2156 GCA_049664445.1 Gammaproteobacteria bacterium | reverse complement strand
TCGAATGAGGTGAGAATAATTCTTGTATTGTCGTCCGCTAATGGTGCGGAAATAGATTCAAAAACAACATTACTGTCAACTGCAACTTAGAACTGACCCTCCTTGGGTGTAAATCTGCAACTTAAATTTGACCCACCCGGCTAATTCTTTTCGACAACCACAGGTTTGATTACGCCGGCTTTTCGCTTCTCTCTCAACCGGTAACTGTCTCCCTTGATCTGGATGACATGCGAGTGATGCAGGATCCTATCCAGCATGGCCGACGTCAAAGCGATGTTGCTTGCAAAGGTTTCGCCCCACTGACCAAAAGACAAGTTTGATGTCAGAATGATGGAGCCTTTTTCATAGCGTTTGACGATCACCTGGAAGAACAGATTGGCCTGATCTCGTGTCATCGGCAGATAGCCAATCTCATCGATAATAAGCAGGCTGGGACCGTTTACACTGCGCTGCAGGGTTTGTTTAAGTCGACCCTGTCGCTGAGCGGTATCCAGTTGCAACAACAAATCAGCGGCGGTCATAAATCGCGTTTTCAGTCCCGCTTGTGTCGCCAGATAACCCAGCGCTATGGCGAGATGGGTTTTACCCACACCACTGGGACCTAGCAGTACGACATTCTCCTTGCGCTGAACAAAACTGAGTGAAGCCAACGCTTCTATTTGCTTTTTGGGTGCACCCACGGCGAACTTGAAGTCGTAGTCTTCAAGCTGCTTGGTCGATGGAAAGCCTGCCATCTTCAGCAGCACGCTGCGCGTGCGCTGTTGACGCGCCAACTGCTCGGATCGCAGGCATTGTTCCAGGTAGTCACTGTAACTGGTCTCGGCTTCTGTGGCCTGTTGTGCCAGCGCCGCGTAGTCTGCCATCAGGCCGGACAACCCCAGGATGTCACACAATGATTCAATACGTTCAGTTTGCAGACTCATCCTTGTGCCTCCTGTAGCATGGCCTCATACACCGACAGATCATGCTGAAGATTGACGGGTTCAAAACGCTGCGGGATCAACAAGTCATGACCCGGACTCAGTGGAATGACATTGTCAGGTTTCGGATGAAAAGGTTGTAATACCACCACTTCTTCTTTCCAGCGCGCTGCAGGTTGTGCCTGGGTGGTTTGGTGGGTGCGAACATTAGCCACATCGCGTAGCCATTTCTGCACCTCGATATTGGCGGTTTCAACATCCAGCACCAGCCCTGCCTGTTTTAGCTGGGCGACCAGTGGCACATAAAAGCTGTATCGCAGGTACCGGATAAAGCGTTCCACCTTACCTTTGGTCTGCGCCCGGTATGGCCGGCATAACCGAGGCGTAAAGCCATGGTCTTTGGCCAGATCCCACAATCCGGAATGAAACCGATGCTGACCTTCCCCAAACGCATTGCGTTGCACGACCACTGTTTTCATATTGTCGTACAGGATCTCTTTGGGAACACCCTGGAAATACCCGAAGGCATTCTCATGACAAGCCTTGAGCGTAGCGAACTGCTCATCGATCACGAACTCGACATAGGTGTGGCGACTCCAGCCTAATCCGGCCACAAAGGCCGATAATGGCGCTTTCCCACGGCGGAACACCGCCCAATCCACCTGCATCTGTTGCCCGGGCTGGGTCTCAAAGCGAACCACCGGTTCCGGGTCAGTCGCTGGCTTAAGCTCAGCCAGATAGTAACGCACCAGACGAATACTGCCCTGATAACCCAAGTCCCGGATCTCCCGATCAATCACGGTGCCGGGAATCCAGTTCGGGCGAGCCGATTGTACGCGTTCCTGAATATACGCCTTGTAAGGATCCAGCTTTGATCCTCGCTTTTCTCGTGGCGAATACGCTGGTGGCTTATCGCTGCGCAAGTACTCTCGTACCGTGTTGCGTGATACGCCAAGCTGCCGCGCAATGGCCCGAATACTCAACCCTTGTTGCTGTAATATCCTGATTTCCATAACACCTTCCAATTTGAGCATCCCGGTTCCTCCGCTGATTTTGCAGAACCGAGGTTAATGAAAGGTGGGTCAATTTTCAGTTGCAGAGGTGGGTCAGTTTTACATTGCAGTTAACAGAAAGAAAGGATCCAGTGCCAGGCTGCCAAGGAAGGCCCTTGCATCATCATGCCTGATAAAAGTACCGTTTACTTCACGCAAGCGGCATTTGGAGTAAGCATGATAA
>JBATFE010000516.1:0-1767 GCA_049664445.1 Gammaproteobacteria bacterium | reverse complement strand
CAGCTACCGATTCAAATACCTTACCCGGCTGGAAGCGCTACAAACAAGCCCTGAGCAAACGACGACCACATCGTAGTCATGAAAACCGGTCGCCTTGTCGAGCAAGGAGCACACCGGGAACTGCTGGAGAATAACAGTATCCATGCCAGGCTTGATGTGTCTGCTGTTGCCGGGTGAAGCCTGACAGGCTCAGCCGGTCGATTGCTGTCCCTTCATGACCAGCACATCTTCCATGATCAGGTATTCCAGATCAGAGCCATAAAACATGTTCAATGCATCTTCGGGTGAGCAGACCATGGGCTCACCGCGGCGATTCAGCGAGGTATTCAGCACCACGGCATTGCCGGTGCATTTTTCCAGCTCTTCTATGAGCGCGTAATAGCGCGGATTGGTGTCACGGGTGACGATCTGCGCGCGTGCGGTACCGTCCTCGTGTACCACCTCGGGTATGCGTGATTTCCAGGACTCCGCCACGTCGAAGGTGAAGGTCATGAACGGCGAGGGATGGCTGGTCTGCAGGATCTCGGCAGCCACGGTGTCCAGCATGCTCGGGCAGAATGGCCGCCAGCGCTCGCGGTACTTGATCTGCTCGTTGATACGGTCGGCGATGGCCTTTGTGCCCGGGTCGCCGAGGATGCTGCGATTACCCAGCGCCCGCGGCCCGAATTCCATGCGTCCCTGGAACCAGGCGACCGGGTTGCCCGCGGCCAGCAATTCGGCCGCACGTGCCGGTGCATTGTACAGCGCCTCGAACACCGGTCTTTGCGGATGCGCCTCGCAGGCGGCGATACACTGGTCCGTGCTATAGGACGGCCCCAGGTAGGCATGCTCCATCTTGTGCAGTGTCTCGCCCAGCTCATTGGCAATATAGGAAGCGGCACCAATGGCGGTACCGGCATCACTGGCCGCGGGTTGCACGAACAGTTCCTGCACAGCGGGCAGTGCCATGATGCGCTGGTTCAACTTCACGTTCAGCGCCACACCACCTGCAAAACACAACTTTCCGGTCTCTTTCAGCAGGTCGCCGAGATAATAATCGATCAGCCCGAGCGATACGTCCTCCAGCAGCTTCTGAATACTCGCGGCATAGTCCACGTAGGGGTCATCGATTTCGTCGCCCTGCCGTTTCGGCCCCAGCCAGTCGACCAGTTCCTGGCTGAAATAGTAGCCCTTGCCATTCTCCTTGTAGCGGCGCCAGCCAATGACGTTGGCCAGCCGCGTGTTGATGCTGAATCCCCGCTTGTCATACTTGATGAGTCGCGACAGGTCGTGCTTGTTCGGGTCGCCGTAGGGCGCCATGCCCATGACCTTGAATTCCCCGTCGAGCATTTCGAAGCCGAGGTAATCGGTGAGCGCGCCGTACAGCCCGCCGAGCGAATCGGGGTCATAGAACTCCTTCAGCTTGTGAATCCGGCCGTTCTCGCCGTAACCAAAAAACGTCGTCGCGTACTCGCCCTTGCCATCAATACCGAGGATGGCGGTCTTCTCGCCAAAGCCACTGAGGTGATAGGCACTGCTGGCGTGTGCAAGGTGATGTTCCACCGGCCGGAAGCTGATGGTGTCCGTGCGCACGCCCAGCTTGCCGAGCATGTCCATAACGCCGCGAACGTTGCGGCGGTAGCGACGGTTACCGTTGAAAATCGCCTGCAGGGCACGGTCCGGCGCATACCAGTAACGGCGCGCGTAGTGCCAGCGCGCGGGTGACAACAGGCTGATCGGGCTGTAGGGAAAGGCCACGATATCGATATCGTTTGGCTGCAGACCGGC
>JBATFE010000515.1:0-6786 GCA_049664445.1 Gammaproteobacteria bacterium | reverse complement strand
TGACAGGCCTTTCGCCAGTCACCGGAGCGATAGGCGGGGCCGCCCTGGCGGGTTTTGGCGGGACCGCAACCGGCTCGGGCGCTTTTTCGGCGGCGGCGGGCGACTGCGCTTCGTCTTGCGATGGCTGATTCGCCGCTGGCACAGGCTGCTTTAAAGCCAATGCCTCGGTGAAGGCGCTCTCGGGGCGTTCCTGTTCGGCTGCCACCGGTGCCGGTAACTCAAGTTCCATGCCGGCGCGGTAATCTATTTGCGGCTGTTCGGGAATGCTGTGGCTGCGTGGTGTCCAGTCATCATCCGGTCCTTCCAGAATTATCGGTACAAAGATAACAGCCAGTGCCACCAGGACGATGGCCCCGGTCAGTCTTTGCTTCAGTTTTAGGTCCATGATGACTCCCTGATATCTAGCGATGCCCGCATGCCGATCCTGTTTTCACGCGTGACTATACATGACATGTAAGTGTGGTGAAACGGATAACGTGCACTTATCAGAGACCCGCAAATGATCCAAGGCAAGGCGCAGCCTGCAGTTAATGGTTATTCCCTTAGCAAAGGTTGCAACGCAGTATTGGATTATTTGCGGGCCTCCCTTCGGGCGAGACGAGAAGCCGTCATCTGCGGCGTTGCGTCTCTTGTAAAGGGCATGCCATTCCCTGCGAGACGCGCCTGGTAGCTAACGGCTTCTCGTCTCGCTGATACGTACACGTTATCCGTTACACCACACTAGTGCTTCCGCTACGGTTACAAAGGAACCACAAACAACCACCCGATCGCCGGCTTTTGCGTCCGCACGGGCCTGCGAAAAGGCCGTCGCGACATCCTGAAAAAGCTGTACGGGTGCGGTGCGAACATTGCCACAGAGTGACTGTTGCAGCTGTTCCGCTGTCAGGCCACGTTCTCCCGGCAGCGATGCAAGATACCAGTCATCAACCACGGGGTTCAGTATCGCGGCAAACGCCGCAACGTCCTTGTCAGCAAGCATTCCCAGCACCGTGCGTGTGCGTCCCCGGACGTCCCGCTGGCGAAGCAGTTGTGCCAGTGATTCTGCGCTGCCGGGGTTGTGTGCAACATCCAGCAGGGTCTCGACGGCCCCCGGTATCAGCTGACAACGGCCTGCGATTGTCACCGTTAACAGACCCTTTTCTATGGCCGAGCGCGATAACGGGAATCGCGATGCCAGGGCCTCCAGTACCATCAGTACACCGGCTGCGTTCTGCAGTTGATGGCTGCCGGGAAGTGCCGGCAGCGGCAGGTCCCGGTAAACCTTGCCGGATGATTGCCAGTTCCAGCCTGCTTCTGATGTCGTCCAGTCAAAGCCGCAACCCGGAGCATACCAGCGGGCAGACACGGCCTGTGCCTGCCGGCGCACACTGGCCGGTGGTGCGGGGTCGGAGCAGACGGCCGGCCGGTCGGCCCGGAATATCCCGGCCTTTTCCCTGCCAATGGTCTCACGGTCCTTGCCAAGCCATGTGCTGTGATCGATGTCAATCGATGTCACCAGTGCCGCATCGCCATCCAGGATGTTGACGGCATCCAGCCGGCCACCCATACCCACTTCCAGCAGGGCAATATCGAGATGCGCCTGACTGAAGAGGCTGAGTGCCGCAAGCGTACCGAATTCAAAATACGACAGGCTGATGTTGCCACGGGCCTGGTCCACGGAGTCAAACGCCGCACACAGGGTTGCATCGTCGACCGCTTTACCGGCTATCCGTATGCGTTCGTTGTAACGCAGCAGGTGGGGTGAGGTATAGCAGGCAATGCGGTAGCCGGCCGCGGACAGGATGGACTCGAGCATGGCGACACTGGAGCCCTTGCCGTTGGTGCCTGCGACGGTGATCACCCCATGGCCGGGTGTCAGTAGTTGCATGCGTTCTGCCACTTGCGCGACGCGCTCGAGGCCGAGATCTATCTTCCTCGGATGCAGGGTCTCCTGCCAGGCAAGCCAGTCAGTCAGTGTGCTAAAGCGCGGCATGTGTGCAAGCAGATAATGATACGGCGAGCGAGAGGACAATCCGTATTGAGGCCGCCACCGGGGGGCCTGGATGAGCAGATTAACTCAGGTCACGCTCAGTTGCTGCTTCATCAGTATTGCCAGCAGGTTGGCAATCTTCACGCTCATTTCACGCCGGTCAACGATCAGGTCGATCGCCCCGTGTTCGAGCAGAAATTCACTGCGCTGGAACCCTTCCGGCAGGGTCTCCCTGACCGTCTGTTCAATGACGCGTGGCCCGGCAAAGCCGATCAACGCATGCGGTTCGGCAATGTTGATATCCCCGAGCATGGCAAAGCTGGCAGATACGCCGCCCATGGTGGGATCTGTCAGCACCGATATATACGGGATACCGGCCTCCGCAAGCCTCGCCAGTGCGGCACTGGTCTTGGCCATTTGCATCAGTGAAAACAGCGCTTCCTGCATACGCGCCCCGCCACTGGCGGAAAAACACACCAGTGGCCAGCCACGATCGAGGCATAATTGAGCGGCACGTACAAAACGCTCGCCGACGACGGCGCCCATGGAGCCACCCATGAACTTGAATTCAAATGCCACCGCGACCACGGGCAGTCCCTGCAAGGTCCCCTGCATGGACAGCAGCGCGTCTTTTTCACCGGTGGTCTTTTGTGCGCTGCTGAGGCGATCCCGGTATTTCTTGCTGTCTTTGAACTTCAGCACATCAACCGGTTCGAGGTTGGCATCAAGTTCCTCTGCCGAGTCCTTGTCGAGAAACATCTGCAAGCGCAAGCGTGCCCCGATACGCATGTGATGACTGCACTTGGGGCAAACGTCAAAGTTTCTTTCCAGTTCAGAGCGATACAGCACCGCGCTGCAGCCATCGCATTTGATCCACAGGCCTTCAGGCACGGTACGCTTGTTACCGCCGACGGTACGGATCTGGGAGGGAACGAGTTTGCTAAACCAGCTCATGAGCTTGATTGTACCTGTTCATCTGCAGAGACGAAAATTCGTCGGTTTGCGGGTCATCCCGCTTTATCAATGCCGGCACGCAGGTCTGCAACCGTACTCGCCAGCGCTGCCGGGATGGCCTCGGGGGTCCCGGCGAGCCCGGCAACCTGGTTGACCAGCACACTGCCAACGACAACGGCATCGGCGATTTCGGCGACCTGCCTGGCTGTTTCGGCATCGCGGATACCGAAGCCCACGCCTACCGGTAATGTCGTATGGCGGCGTAATTCCTTGAGCTTCGCGGCAACGGAAGCTACATCCAGTTGATTTGCACCGGTGACGCCCTTGAACGAGACGTAATAGATAAAGCCGCTGGCGACTTCACTGACCTTTTTCATACGTGCGTCATCGCTGGTGGGCGCCAGCAGGAAGATGGTATCAATCGCGTTTTCCTTCATGGCAGCTGTAAATTCGGCGGCTTCCTCCGGCGGCATATCCACCGTCAGCATACCATCCACGCCGGCAGCCGCGGCTGCCCGGGCAAAGGCCGCGTAACCCCAGACCTCGATGGGGTTCAGATATCCCATCAGGATAACGGGTGTTTTATCGTCGTTGCGGCGAAAATCAGTCACCATATCAAGTACCCTGTGCAGTGTCACATGATGCTTGAGTGCGCGCTCGCAGGCCGCCTGTATCACCGGACCATCCGCCATCGGGTCGGAAAACGGCACGCCCACTTCGAGCAGATCAGCGCCGGCTGACACCATGGCATGCATGGCCGGTACTGTCACATCCGGTTGCGGATCACCCGCGGTGATGAATGGAATCAGGGCCTTTTTTTTCTGTGACTGCAATTCGGCAAGGCGTTGCTGGATGCGGCTCATACCTGGATTCCTTCCAGTTGTGCAATGGTGTGCATATCCTTGTCGCCACGACCCGACAGGTTAATGATAATGATCTTGTCCTTGCCCATCCCGGGCGCCAGTTTGGCGGCATAGGCCAGGGCATGACTGGATTCCAGTGCCGGAATAATGCCTTCGGTGCGTGTCAGGCCATGAAAGGCTTCGATGGCTTCAGTGTCAGTGACGGCTACATAGGTGGCGCGCCCGCTATCCTTCAGCCAGGCATGCTCGGGTCCAACACCCGGGTAATCGAGCCCTGCGGATATGGAATGGGTTTCGATAATCTGGCCATCGTTGTCTTCCATTAAATAGGTGCGGTTACCGTGCAGCACGCCGGAGCGACCGGCACACAGCGGCGCGGCATGTCGCCCTGTTGCAACGCCGTCGCCACCTCCCTCGACCCCGTAGAGTTCAACCGCCTCGTCATCGATGAAAGGATGGAACAGGCCAATGGCGTTGGAACCGCCGCCGACACAGGCGACCAGCGCATCCGGCAATCTGCCTTCCAGATCCAGGATTTGTTGCCGCGCTTCACGTCCGATGATGGTCTGGAAATCCCTGACCATTACGGGGTAAGGATGGGGGCCGGCGACGGTGCCGATAATGTAAAAGGTGTTATCGACGTTGGTCACCCAGTCGCGCAGGGCCTCATTGAGTGCATCCTTCAGGGTTTTTGACCCCGATTCAACAGAGACCACCTCGGCACCCAGCATGCGCATGCGGTAGACATTGATGGCCTGGCGCTTGATGTCCTCTGCACCCATGTATACCACGCACTCCATACCGAGGCGGGCCGCAATGGTTGCCGATGCGACGCCGTGTTGTCCGGCGCCGGTTTCGGCAATAATCCGTGTTTTGCCCATGCGCTTTGCCAGCAGTGCCTGTCCAACCGTGTTGTTGATCTTGTGCGCACCGGTGTGGTTCAGATCTTCACGCTTGAGATAGATGCGCGCGCCACCTGCCTGTTTGCTCCAGCGCTCGGCAAAATACAGGGGTGAAGGACGCCCGACGAAGCTGGCCAGGTCGCGGTCCAGTTCTGCCTGGAACGCGGGGTCCTGGCTGTATTTCCGGTAGGCTGCATTCAACTCGTCGAGTGGACGCATCAGCGTCTCAGCAACAAATTGACCGCCATAGGGGCCGAAGTGCCCGCGCTCGTCAGGTAGCGGTGCCTGCTTCGTGTTGCTATCAGCCGCCTGTGTCACTGTTCTCTACTCCTTGCATGAAAGCCGCTATTTTAGCAGCTGACTTGATACCTTTCCCCGATTCTACGCCGCTGCTGACATCCACCGCATACGGCCGGGACGTGTTGATCGCCAGGGTCACATTCCCGGGCGTCAGTCCACCGGCCAGAATCAGGGGTTTTGGCGCAGATTCAGGGATGCATTGCCAGTCAAAGGTCTCGCCGCCGCCGCCATGTGATTGCGGCTGCCAGGCATCCAGCAAGAATCCGGCAGCATCGGGATACAGCTGCATACGGGACAATACATCGATTCCGTCACGCATCGCGATTGATTTAATAAATGGCAGCCCAAAAGATTTGCATGTGGCATTCTCTTCATCACCATGAAACTGCAGCAAACCCAGCGGTACGCTTTTTATGACCTCGTGAATGGCATTTGGTGCGGCATTAACAAACAGGCCAACAATCGTTACAAACGGTGACACCGATTCGGCAATTTGCCGGGCAACGGTAGTATCAACACAACGCGGACTTTTCGGATAGAAGACCAGGCCCAGCGCATCAGCACCGGATTGCACCACGGCAGCAGCATCTTGAATGCGGGTAATACCACAAATTTTAACGCGGGTACGCATCAGCAGAGGATCAATCCGGTTTACGGTATAAAATGCAAGGAAAACTCCACAGTCAGTCCGGCATTCTTGCGGCAATCACGCAAATACCGGCAATCGGGTGCCAGATGGTACCGCAAAATGATCAGGGTAGCGGACTTTTACCAGGTATAAACCTGCCGCTGTGGCATTGATTCCGCTCACACGCCGGTCTTTTGCCTGCAGCACATCGCTGACCCAGTCTGGCGGTCGTTCACCACAACCGGTTTTTATCAGTACACCGGCGATGCAGCGCACCATGTGATGCAGGAAGGCATTGGCGATAACATCAATATAGATAAAACGGTCGCTGCGCCTGACCTCAAGCGAGTGGATGGTGCGTACCGGACTGTGTGCCTGGCAGGCAACGGCACGAAACGAGGTAAAATCATGTTCACCTATCAGGTAACGTCCTGCATGGGCCATGATACCTGCATCCAGTTCTGCATATTGCCAGCAGACATGGTTTCTTAACAATGCCGGCCGGCAGGGATGATTGTAGATAACATAGCGGTAATGCCGCTGCGTCGCGCTGAATCGCGCATGAAAGGCCTCGTCCATTCTGCTCAGCCAGCGCACGCTGATATCGTCAGGCAAGTTGGCATTGGTCCCCCGTAACCAGTTGCTGGTCGACCGTTCTGTCCCGGTATCGAAGTGAATGACCTGCCCGGTTGCATGTACGCCGCTATCGGTTCGTCCCGCGCAGACCACATTGAGCGCGTGGTCAGCCACTGTTGAAATTGCCTTTTCCACACAGCCCTGCACGGTGCGGCCTTCCGCCTGACGTTGCCAGCCAAAAAAACCACAACCGTCATATTCAACACCTGCAGCGTAGCGCACGGGGATTACTTGTAACGAGGGGTGGTCATATGGCTATTCTACATCAAGCTCGCGGCCACACTGGAGACTCAAACTACAGTAAAGATCATGCCACTCATTGCCAGCGGGATGATCCATTGCCACCAGGGCGGTGGTCCCAGTTCAGTGACGTCGATCAGGGTGTCACCCGCAGCTGCAGCCCTGTCGAGTATGTTTTTGTAGACGCGTCGCGATGACCGGGCAATCGCAGTGAATTTCCCGGTGCTGACAGGGTGCTCACGCAAGACCTCGATGACAAGCAACTGTACCGGTGCCACGGCCTCTATCGACAAC
>JBATFE010000514.1:0-3269 GCA_049664445.1 Gammaproteobacteria bacterium | reverse complement strand
GGAATGGCCCATTCTGGTATATCGCATGGGTCTCAAAGAGAAGACCGCTATCGAGCCCGTCACCCGATTCCTGCGAGGCATCCGACTGGTAATTCAGAGCACCGGCGAGTTCCAGTCCCTGAATGCCGGTGTATTTCAAACGACCAGTATAGGCAAAATCATTGGCGATGGCCTCGGAGACCTTTTGCCGGCCACTCCGAACCACAAAGGCATTGTCACCGCTGGTGGGGATCGCGAGTCCGGAGGTCAGCGCCAGATCCCAGCTGATGCCGTTGTCAAAGTAGCCGTTCAGCCCACCGCCCGCTTCCCACCAGGTGCTGGGCACAATGATGGTCTCGACATCGTTGCGCTCTACACCGTAGAAGGTTGTGGGCTCATGGGTTTCGTTAAGAATACCAACCGGCATCAGGAAGACACCGCCCCTGGTCTGCAGGTTGTCACGGATATCATATTCAATGTAGGCCTGTTCAAGTTCGACTTCGCCCTTCTTGCCATCACCGGCCAGTGCATGTTCAAGTTCAAGCTCGGAGAAAAAGCGCAGCTTGTCGGTAAACTCGTGGCCGAAGAACAGTACGAAACGATGGAAGTCGATTTCTTTTTTATCATCAATGCCATCATTGTTGATGTTGTTGTAGTGCAGTTCACCGTAGCCACCAATGGTTGTTCTGTCGGCCCAGCTGGATTGGGTGCTTGCTGCCGAACCGGACTCCTCAATGGCGACCACGGCGGCCTCGGCCTTTTCATCGGCGTCGGCTGCCTGTTTGGCGGTATCCTGCTGCTGACTCTTGAGGGCCTCGATCTCCGCCTGCTGCTTCTGGATAATTGCCCAGAGCTCTTCAATGGTGGGTGGTGCCTTATCGGCAGCGGTTGCGGTCAGTGGTAACAGGCATGCAAGAAAAATGGCAGGTAGAAGCGCGAATTGCATGGTAGTCTCCCGAAAAGTCTGTAGTTAGAGAATATGGCGATATTCTAATCAATTATATAACAGATGCAAATAGTTATTGTTAAGATTTGTATTAATTATCTGTTTAACTCTGTCATTTGTGTTGACGGATACTATTTGGAAGGACGATAATGACCACAATTTTCAATGAACTGATGACCCCAAGCACATGAAGCACGTACAAAAAACAATGACCAACCTGTCCAGACTGGGTACCGGTGAAACGGCCCATATCACCGGTATCCACGCACCGGATGACATCCGGCAACGTCTGCAGGCGATGGGATTACGTACCGGGCGGGAGGCCCGGGTCATTCGTTGTACGCGTCTGGGTCCCATGCAAATTCGTGTTGGCAGTGTTGATCTCATCATGCGTCGCTGCGATGCAGCGCGTGTTGAAATTGCAGCGTGCGATACCGTCCTGATCGATATCGCCGCGAAGAAGTGAAACGCATCGCCATTGTCGGCATGCCCAACACGGGCAAGTCGACATTCTTCAATCGATTAACCGGCTCTTCCTCACGCGTTGGTAACTGGCCCGGTGTCACCGTTGAATTGCTCAGTGCCCGTACTATTCTCGGCAGTGATGCGGTCGAGGTGGTCGATTTACCCGGGATCTACGACCTGCACGGTTTCTCGGACGATGAGCAGGTGGTGCGCTCGTTTCTTGAGAACAATGTTGTAGACCAGGTCGTCATGATCCTGAATGCCGCTCAACTGGACCACCAGTTACCACTGGCATTGCAGATTCACAAGCTGGGTATGAAACCGGTGCTGTTGGTCAATATGATTGACGAAGCGCACCAGTTGGGTATCCGCATCGATGCGCAGGCCCTGTCGAAATCGCTGGGTTGCCCGGTCATCCTTATGAGTGCGCGCCATGGCACCGGTCTCAAAGAGGTCAGGGAAACACTGATCGATAGCCTGCAGTCTGTTCGTCCCGTGAAACCGCATGTGCTGAAGGCCTATCTGCACGCGGATGATGCGCTGGTTGCACAGGCCGAGTCACTCGTGAGCGAGCATGTGTCCGCACCGAGCCGGCTGGTGCGCAGAATGACGGAACGCATTGATCACGTACTGTTACATCCGCTACTTGGACTGCCGCTGTTCTTTCTGGCAATGTTCCTGGTCTTTCAGGCGGTCTATACCCTGGGGGCACCCTTGCAGGATGCCGTCGCCTACCTGCTGGAGCTGTTACGCGGCTGGGCACTGGAACCCCTGGCCAGTGTGCTGCCTGCCACCCTGTATGGTTTTCTCGTCGATGGTCTCTACGACGGTGTTGGTACAGTTGCCTCGTTTGTGCCGGTCATTATTCTGTTCTTTTTCCTTATGGCCATCGTTGAAGACAGCGGTTACCTGGCGCGTGCGGCCTACCTGACAGATGCACTGATGGCGCGCCTGGGACTGGATGGTCGTGGTTTTGTCATGCTGTTGATGGGGTTTGGCTGTAACGTACCTGCCTTGATGGGTACCCGTGTCATGCGCAGCCGCTCGCTGCGTCTGCTGAGCATGCTGGTGATCCCCTTCTCCCTGTGCTCTGCCCGACTGCAGGTATTTATCTTTATCACCACGGCATTGTTCTCGCCACGACAGGCGCCGGTCATCCTGTTTTTCATGTACCTGGCCAGTTTCCTGGCGGCTTTTCTGACAGCACTGCTGTTTGGCAAACGGCTGAAAAGTGACGAACCGTTTGTGCTGGAACTGCCGCCCTACCGGATGCCCGTCCTGTTCCAGGTATTGATGCGCGGCTGGCATGAAATTGCCCATTTTCTGAAGCGAGCCAGTACCTTCATTATCACCGGTGTGGTGCTGGTGTGGTGGCTTACTCACTACCCGGAAGGCAGCACCCCCGGTGGTGCAGGTACCTATGCCAGTATGCTGGGTGACTGGATGCAACCGGTGCTTGGTCCCATCGGCATCAGTTCCATGATGGCGGTGGTGCTGCTGTTTGGTTTCGTGGCAAAGGAAATTGTCATTGGCGCGATTGTCGCCATGACCGGGCTGCAAGGTGCGGCGCTGAATGGTTATCTGGCTACGCAAATGGACAGCATTCAGGCAATCAGTTTCATGCTCTTTATTCTGCTCTATACACCCTGTCTATCGACGCTCGCTACCCAGCTCAGTGAATCCCGCAGCTGGAAATTTACCACTGTCAGCCTTGCCTGGTCACTGAGTCTTGCCTGGGTGGTCAGCTTCGGGTTCTACCAGGGAGCCCTGCTGCTGGGCTACTGATCACCACCCTGCATCCGTCTGTTCGCTATTCAGGATCTGCTGAATACCAGACGCGTCGCCGGGTGAATGTTGATGTGGCTGATCGGTATCCACT
>JBATFE010000513.1:0-1788 GCA_049664445.1 Gammaproteobacteria bacterium | reverse complement strand
ACGCGACGCTTGATGAACTGCGCAACCTCAGCGAGAACAGCGATCAGCTACTGGTCGACATGGAGCAGCAGGAGCGCGAACGCAGCGGCATTGCCACCCTGAAGATCAGTTATAACCGGGTCCACGGATACTACATCGAGGTCAGCCGCCTGCAGGCAGACAAGGTACCGGACAACTACCAGCGCCGCCAGACACTGAAGGCCGTCGAGCGTTACATCACGCCGGAACTGAAGGCGCACGAAGACAAGGTGCTGAGCGCGCGCGAACGGGCACTGGCGCTGGAAAAATCACTCTATGGTGAACTGCTGGACACACTGGCTGATCACCTTGATGCCTTGCGGCGCTGCGCGGATGCAGTATCCGAACTGGATGTGCTGGCGAACTTTGCAGAGCGCAGCCAGACCCTGAACCTCAACTGCCCGGTGCTCAGTGAGCGCAGCGGCATCGAGATCAGGCAGGGTCGTCACACGGTGGTTGAACAGATCATGGATGAACCGTTCATACCCAACGATGCCAGCCTCAACAGCAGCCAGCGCATGCTCATTATTACCGGGCCCAACATGGGTGGCAAGTCGACCTACATGCGGCAGACGGCGTTGATCGTGTTGCTCGCGCACATCGGCTGTTATGTGCCTGCAGACCACGCCACCATCGGCCCGGTCGACCGGATATTCTCCCGCATTGGCGCCGCCGATGATCTCGCCGGCGGACGCTCGACCTTCATGGTGGAAATGACCGAAACGGCGAACATCCTGCACAATGCCACCGAGAACAGTCTGGTGCTGATGGATGAAATCGGGCGTGGCACCAGCACCTATGACGGCCTGTCACTGGCGTGGGCCTGCGCCATTGACCTGGCTGCGCGCGTCAAGGCATTCACCCTGTTCGCCACACACTATTTTGAACTGACACAACTGCCGGAACAGTACAGCAACATCGCCAACGTGCATCTCGAGGCCGTCGAACACGACGACCGCATTGTCTTTCTGCACGCCGTCAAGGCCGGCGCCGCCGACCGCAGTTATGGATTGCATGTCGCCGCGCTCGCAGGCGTACCCAAAGGCGTCATCGAACGGGCCCGCGAGCGCCTTATCGATCTGGAGCAACAGGCAGCACACCCCGGCGCGCTGCTGTCATCGCAGCTGCCCCTGTTTCAGGCGCCCTCTGAACATCCCCTGGTCGAAGCGCTCAAGGACATCGATCCGGACAACATGACACCGCAACAGTCGCTGCAGACATTGTATACACTGAAGGAGCTGGCCAGGCAGGCGTTGCATTCATAAGCCGGACCATCTCCGGTATACTTCGACTATCTGTTGTCATGCGCTACTCATATTTACTGTTTAACATAGAGTTATCCGTTTTTTTTAATATTGAACCCAGGTTGTATCAGCTACCCTGCTGATCCTTCCCGGAGTCGCTACTGGAGAATTTCATGACATTTGTTGTGACCGAAAACTGCATCAAGTGCAAATACACCGACTGTGTCGAGGTCTGCCCGGTCGACTGCTTCCACGAGGGGCCCAACTTCCTGGTCATCGATCCGGACGAATGCATCGACTGCACCCTGTGTGAGCCGGAATGCCCGATCAATGCGATCTTTGATGAAAGTGACCTGCCGCCGGGCCAGGAACAGTTCCTGGCGCTCAATGCAGAGTTATCGCAAACCTGGCCGGTGATCACGGAGATGAAGGATGCCCCGGCAGACGCGGATGACTGGAAGGACAAACCGGATAAATTACAGTACCTGGAACGATAAGATTCTTACAGTACCCCCCTTTGTAATTC
>JBATFE010000512.1:0-2480 GCA_049664445.1 Gammaproteobacteria bacterium | reverse complement strand
TAGCCAAGACGAGCTTGTCCCGTGCGCATCGAATACAGCCGCCCAAACGTAAAACCCAGAAAGTCGAACGTCTCGTCCGGTACCTTACAAACGCGTGTCTTCTCCTCGTTGACCGTGAGCTTCAGCTTGCACATGATCTCGCGCATTCTCAGCAGGGCCTCCTCGGCCTTGCCGCGCTTGCACAGGATCACCAGGTCGTCTGCAGAGTTCACGATCCGGCTGCCAAGGCTTCGTTCCAGCCCGCGTTGCTTCCATGCCAGCACAAACCGGCGCATGTACAGATTGGCCAGTAGTGGTGAGATTACGCCGGTTACAACTGTGCATAATTGACCCTCCGGTCTCTGATGATGTGCTGCTGGTTTTATCGTTTGCAGGCGCTTCTGGATCTATTCGGAACACGACAACAACCTCTTCCTTGTATATCTCGACGCGTTTGACAAGCGCTCTGATGATTTCACGTTTGGTGTTGAAATCCACAATGCCGAGCGTAACATCTACTTTTTTGGAAAATTCTTCAAGCCGATCAACCACCAAAAATAGTTCGTGCTGTGCGCTTTCGGTGTTAACGCTTTTCTCAATCTGTTCATCGATCTGACTGAGTCTTATTTTCAGATTATTTATTTTTGGCTCGAAGTCATCTTTGTCAATAATAGCGCTGGCGTAACTATCGATCAAACGAGATTTCCCCTTTTCCAATTGCACTTTCTGTTTCCTCAACGCTGTTGTGTCGAATAATTCCTGAGCATCGCCTTCCATCTTGGTAAGTCGATTTTCATATTCCTTTTTTAGACGTTTGGGGTTCTTGATTGCATCGAGCACCTGTCCCCAAACCACATCATCCAATCGCTGTGTTCGCACTTGCTTGTTGTCACAAATACGCTCACCACCAAAGCGATAGGCATCAGTGCCAATGCAGCGATAATACGCATATTGACGTTTCCCCTTCGCTGTTGAAGGACTGACTTTCTTGCCATAGTAGGCATAGTGACAGTGCCCGCATACGGTGAGTCCTTGCAGCAGGTAACAGGCACCCCGACTCCCAATACGAGCCCGTTTCCGGTTCTCATCCAACTGATGTTGAACAGCCTGAAAAAGTTCCTCGCTAACGAGTGGCGGCACCGGGATTTCGATCCAGGTATCTCGATCGGTTCTCTGCCTTGAATACGGTTTCTTCGGTGTCTCCGCACTATGCTTCTGCGGACGGATACGCGGTTTGAGCTTACCTACTTTCGTTTTACCGAACGCTGCCCTACCCATGTAAGCCAGATTTTGCAGCATTCCCCATATCACACTACGATCCCAGTGGGTTTTGCCCGTCTGTGTGGGAATCTCAGCCGCTGACAGCCGTCTACACACCTCACCGATACTTAACCGCTCAACCCCTATCCAGCGAAACACTTGCCGTACGGTTTTTGCTTGCTGTAGATTGATGATGAACTGTGCCGGTTCACCATCGAGTTGCTTGCGGATATAGGTATATCCATAGGGGGCCGTTGATAGCACGTTGACGCTACCGCTTTTCGCTCGATGCAGTTTGCCACGACGGTGACGCTCGATGATTTTTGCACGTTCGTACTCTGCGATCATGCCCTGCATCTGTAACAGTAGCTCTTCTTCAGGCGTCGTGCCGACCGCATGGTTCAGGAAGTGAACGACAACACCCGCGGATGAAAACTCCTCCAGCAGTAAGGCTTGGTGAGCATACTTTCGAGCCAACCGATCCGGTGACAGCAAGTAGACCCGATCAACAGCGCCGACGGCTGCGCTGTCACGCAATCGTTCGAGTTCTGGTCGTACTAACGTTGCGCCGCTAACACCGGCATCAATGAACATCATGTCCTCAATCAGCATGCCACCGTCAGCCACTATTTTTTCTTTAAGGGCAGCGATCTGGCTGTCAATGGTTTTCTCTTTTGCTTGCTTGTCAGATGAAACGCGAGCGTAGAGCGCAAAGATACCGTCCTTGTTCATTGCTGGCCCCCTTTGCTTTTTTGCAGTTCGACTTCACCCTGCTTGTTATTTTTATCAGGCGTCACTTTGCGGCTTTTTGTCGGGTGTAATTGCTCGTATATTCTCTCAAGACAGTCGTCCGAGAAACGATTGGGTTCATATTCGACCCGAACGCGCAATGATCGCTGGCGAGGCTTATTCATGACTTATGCTTCCTGCGCCGTGAGGGCACGGGATCAATGTCGAGAAACAAGCTGACATGGGCCTCTGGCGACTCCCGAAAAAATCCACTCAGACACTCTCTGCGGATGCGGATACCCCAGTTTACATGACTTTTTGCTATATTGTTGGTGGCGTAGCAATCCCGCCTTGTGGCGTACCTCTTGCGGTCGGGTCGAGAGTCCCTTCTTCCATGTAACCGGCCGCCAGCCATTTCCTCAGGACCTGCTGATCCATCGGGATATTGGCTTTCAGCCACGAATGGCTGATTCGGTCAAAACACGCCTTAATATCCCCTTCGAGTATCCACT
>JBATFE010000511.1:0-1982 GCA_049664445.1 Gammaproteobacteria bacterium | reverse complement strand
CATTGCTTGCCCTTTCCGATTGGGCAGCAAGGGCGCGTCGGCGCCCAGTGTAGAGTTGCTTTGCAGCCAGGTCCGGATCTCCCGAACCGTGGACTTCCACAACGGCACTGCGCGCTGCTTGCGGCCCTTGCCGCGCAGGTGGACACAGGGCGAAGCTTCCAGTACGACATCGGCAACACGCACCGTGATGATCTCCGAGACGCGAGCCCCGGTGTTGTAGAGCATGGCCAGCAGCAGATGGTCGCGCTGCGAAGTCCAGGTGCTGCCCGGTTCTCCGATCACTGCCAGCATCTCCTCGCGCGAGAGGAACCCAAGCATCGGGCGCTCGAAACGCTTCGTTGGCACACCCAGCGCACGTTCAATGGCATGCAATGACGAGACATCGCGACGCGCCGCGAATTTCAAGAACGCACGCAGCGCCGTCAGTCTCAGGTTGCGACTGCGCACCGCATTGTTGCGCTGCTGCTCCAGGTGGTCCAGGAACGCCAGGATCAAGTCGGGTTCGATATCGGCTAGACACAGCTCGGTTGGCGCCTTGCCCAGGCGCACATGTGCGAAGTCCAGGAACAGCATCAAGGCGTCGCGGTAAGAGGCAACAGTGTGGGGGCTCAAGGCACGCTGCGTGACCAGATACTCCGTGAAAAACTGCTGGACCAACGATGGGAACGAAGGTGAGTGTGCGGTGGCTTCAGACATGATGCACCTCCGAGACTGGCATGAGAGACTCGAAATTGCCCGCTGCCACTGCCATCAGTTCGGGTACGCCGGTCAGATACCAGTAGGTATTGGTAACCATCGCGTGGCCGACGTAGGTGGACAAGGACAGCATCGCCTGATCAATGTCCACACCTTGGGCATGCCAAAGCAGCACGCGACGAACGATGAAGGTGTGCCTCAGGTCGTGAATGCGCGGCGCAGCATGGGCGCCACGATTGACCCAGCCCAATTGATCACGTAGATGCTGGAAGACCCGATTCACTTGGCGCAGGTTCAGGGCGAACCCCAGACACTGGCCCCGTGTGCTGATGAAGAACGGCGTCTCGTCCGTGACCGTGATATGGCGTTTGCACAGCTCGCGATACTGCCGCAACACCTCTACGGTGCTCGGATGCAGCGGTACATGGCGGGACTTGGCGAACTTGGTCTGCCGGACGGTCAGCATGCCCGTCTTCAGATCGACATCCGCGTCTGTCAGATGTCCCGCCTCGGAGACGCGCAGACCGGTTGCCGCCAGCAAGCCGAACAAGGTCTCGTAGGTTGCGCCGCGCAGAGCTGGACTAAGACGGCGAGCCGCAGCCAGCAAGTCGGCAACCTCCTGCTCGCTGTAGATGTGAGGGGCCAGCCGCTGGCCGACCCGGCCGAAGACGGTGTGATCCGGAACCTCGGTACGCGGATCGAACTGCTGCAGATAGCGGGCAAAGGGGCGCAGCCTCTTCAGCCGCCGTGCCCAGGTGGTGGGTGAATTGCCGTTGGCCTTGGCGCATCGCGCCCATGCGGCCATGACCTCAACCGTCAGCGGCCCCTCGTGGCCATGACTATCGACGTAGCGTGCAAAGCTCCTGACGGCATAACCTGTAGTGCGCGAGCCATATCCGAGCTGGTGGCGTTCATCCAGGTAGTTCTCGGCGTGCGCTTGCATCGTGACGGGCGCGTTCATGCTGCGCACCCCGGCCACGGCAGGGCGACCGCTGCCAGGTTCCGGCTATCAAGCTTGGCGTAGATCAGCGTTGTGTTCAGTGAACGGTGGCGCAAGACATCGGCCACCTCCTTGAGTGAGCTGCCACCGGCCAGTAGGCGACTGGCCATGGTGTGACGCAGCAAGTGTGCCCGAGTGTAAGGTAGACCAGCGCGGGCATAGGTCTGGCGGATTGCCTTGCGCACGCAATCGGGACCGATCGGTTGATCACATGGTGCGATGTGGCGCACGAATACTGCCCGGCTGGTGGTCTGCGGACGTTCGAGCTTCAGGTAGTCTACGATGG
>JBATFE010000510.1:0-5190 GCA_049664445.1 Gammaproteobacteria bacterium | reverse complement strand
TATCTAATAGTTATACTTGACTTGTACAAGTGGTTGCTCTAGTTTTCAGGTCTCAGTATGGCACTCGCAGCGGCGCCAGTCACTGTTAACCAGTCCAACAATGGGAACTGAAATGCAGGCACTCGTATTGATCGCACATGGCAGCAGGCGGCAGGCATCCAACCAGGAAGTGATGGACCTCGCGTCGCGGCTGCAACAGTCGGCAAGCGATAGTTACCCGCTGATCGAGCCCGGTTTTCTCGAGCTTGCCAGTCCCTCCATCCCGGAGGCCATTGAGTCCTGCATCCAGTCGGGTGCGACCTCTGTTGTCGTGGTTCCCTACTTTCTTGCCGCGGGCCGGCACGTCGTGGAAGACATACCGCAAATCGTCAAGCCGGTAGCGGAGCAGCACCCGGATATCACTATTCGCATCTCGGAGCACATCGGTATGTCCGATTCCATGACGCGGCTGATTCTCGACTCGGCCAGCAGTCACTCCTCAGCAGTGAGCGGTCCCGGGATCGAGCAGGCCGGTTAATGTGGTGCGCTCTTCAGCGGGGTCTGTGGCTGTGTCAGTGACCCGTACTAAGAACCACGCTCGATTGCTGGCGGCCCTGATTGCGGGCATCGTTGCGGTCACGGTCCCCCCGCTTGTCAGCGCCGAAAAGCAAACGCCACCGGAAACCGTTGCTTTCGTTGATCTGGATCGCTACGCCGGTCGCTGGTACGAGATCGCCAGTATCCCCAATCGCTTCCAGAAGCATTGTCGTGGCAACACCGTGGCCAGCTACCGGCCGATCGAGGGGCAGCGTATCGAGGTGATCAACAGTTGCCTTGACAGGGAGGGATCCATCGACACCGCGCAAGGCATTGCCAGGGTCGTCGACAGCCGCAGCAATGCGAAGCTCGAGGTCAGTTTTGTTTCGCTGTTCGGCTGGCATCTGTTCTGGGGCGATTACTGGGTGCTGGAGCTGGCAGATGATTACTCCTATGTGATTGTCGGCACCCCGAACTATCGTTACGGCTGGATCTTGAGTCGCACACCTGGGTTATCTACGGAAATTCGTCAGTACCTGGGCGAGCGGTTACGCGCTTCAGGTTATGACCCGGCTGTCTTCGTGGATACCCCGCAGGGAATTGAATAGCACTTGCTTTCACGATTCGTGCAGCAGCGGCGTCCCCGCTCCTGCACGCTTATATGCGGAAGCGAGATTGTTTCAGGCGGCCCGCTCCTCGGCCATGGGCAGTATCGGCAGAAGCGCCTCGCGTCGATTCAGCGGCTTGCCCAGCAATACCTGTGCGGTACCAATGGCGCGCTCGCGGAAACCGCCCTCGCAGTAGCACAGGTAATATTCCCACATGCGAATGAACTCGTCCGGGTAGCCGAGCGCGCGCACGGCATCGAGCCTCGCCATGAAACGCTCGCGCCAGTGCTTCAGGGTAGTGGCATAGTGCGGGCCGATGTCCTCTAGATGCAGCATGCGCATGTCGGTCTTGCGGGTGACGGCATCGCTGATGACGGCCACCGAGGGCAGGCAGCCGCCGGGAAAGATATAGCGCTGGATAAAATCCACCGAACGTTTGGCGGCGGCGTAACGCTGTTCGGCGATGGTGATCGACTGCAGCAGCATCATGCCATCGGGTTTCAGCAGCGAACTGCATTTTTCGAAATAGGTATCGAAGTAGGCATGCCCCACTGCCTCGATCATCTCGATGGACACCAGCTTGTCATACTGGCCGCCGAGTTCGCGGTAATCCTGGCAGAGCACGGTGATGCGGTCGCCCAGACCGGCCTGGTCGACGCGCGCACGTGCCCTGTCGTACTGCTCGCGGGATATCGTCGTGGTGGTCACGCGGCAACCGTAGTGGCGGGCCGCGTGCAGGGCGAGACCGCCCCAGCCGCTGCCGATCTCCAGCAGGTGGTCAGCGGGACGCAGCTCGAGTTTGCGGCAGACGCGCTCGAGCTTTTCGATCGAGGCCTGATGCAAGGTCACCTGCGGGTGCTCGAAGATGCCGCACGAGTACATCATGGTGTCATCAAGAAACAGTTCGAACATTTCATTGCCGAGGTCATAGTGCGCGGCGATATTCTTGCGGCTGCCCTGCAGGGTGTTGCGCCGCAGTGCGTGCCATGCCTTGTTGACCAGCGACATGATGCGGCCCGGCCCGCGGTTCAGTCCGTAGAGCACCTGCGGGTTGCGCAGGAACAGTTGTGCCAGGCCGGTGAGATCGTCGCAGTGCCAGCGCCCGGCCATGTAGGCCTCACCCGCGCCGAGTCCGCCACTGAAGGCGATGTCCAGCCAGGCGGCGTCATCGTGGATCGTCAGGGTCAGGTGCGGTTCGCCACTGCGGGCCTTGCCGAAGCGGCGACAGTCGTCAGCGTCGATCAGTGTCAGCGAGCCGTATTGCAGGTGGGCCAGGCGGCTGATGATGGCCTGCTTGACGAAGCGGTTTAACAAATTACCATGGCGCTGCTGGTAATTACTTGCGGTTGTGGATACCAGGCTTGCTTTCATCATGACTTCACCGCGTGCGGTGCCTCCTTTTTTCCAGGGTGGGGGTGAAACGGGACTTTCTTCAGCCACAGGCGCAGTGCCTCATAGTAGATCGCCGCGACTACCTTCACTGTCATCAGCGGGTAACGCAACAGCGCAGTTGCCAGGGACGCGGAGCTGATCGGCTGGCGGTCGATCATCAGGCTGGCATCGAACAGCTTGTCTCCCTGCTGGATATTTTGCAGGTGGACAAACAGGCGTTTTCCCGGACGCATGAAACTCCACTGGTAATGCATGTCCATGCCCATGAACGGTGAGACATGGAACTGCTTGTCCAGTTCGAAGCGCTGTACACGCCGCTGGCGTTGTGCCGGCCCGGCGCTCAGCAGGTAACAGTGCTGTTCGCCCCAGGGCGTGTTGTTGACCTCGGCGACGATGTGTTCGACGACTTCACCGCTGGCATCGAAACAATAGTAAAAGCACACCGGGTTGAAGCCATGCCCGAAATAGCGCAGCTGGGTGAGCAGTCGCACCGGTCCCTGCGGCCGCTGCCCGCTGCGTTGTTCGACCAGGTCGCGGACGCAGTCCGCCAGTGGCTGTTGCGGGTCGCCGAGGTGATCGGCACGGCGAAACCAGGCCAGGTTCGGCCTTCGCGACGACCACAGCCAGAAGCGCTCGAACAGGCGGGGTAACTCGTCGAGGTCGAGGTACAGCATGAACAGGCTGTACTCGAATTCATGGCAGGTCGGCGCGAAGCGCCGGTGCCTAACCCGCCCGCGATAGAGGCAGCTGTTGCTCACCGTCTTTCTCCCTGAAGTGTGCCAGTGCGTCGAGGGCACTGACCACGCCGTCTTCGTGGAAACCATAGCGCCAGTAGGCACCGCAAAAATAAGTGCGCTTGACGCCGTTGATGTCACCCTGGCGCTGCTGGGCCGCGATACCGGCCGGTGTGAATACCGGGTGATCGTAGCTGAGTCGTTTGATGATCTTGTCCGGGTCGATGGCGGCGCTGTTATTCAGTGTCACCAGGAATGTCTGCCGCGTCTGCAGGCTTTGTAACAGGTTCATGTTGTAGGTGACCGCAACCGCCGCGTTGTCACCCTGAAGCCGGTGGTAGTTCCACGCCGACCAGGCAAGGCGGCGTCGCGGCATCAGCGAGGTATCGGTATGCAGCACGACGTCGTTTTGCTGGTAGGGAATGGCGCCGAGTACCTCGCGTTCCTGCGACGTGGCATCGGTCAACATGGCCAGCGCCTGGTCGCTGTGAGAGGCAATAAACGCGCAGTCGAATCGCTCCGTACCGTTGCCCGCGCTGCAGACTTCTACATGGGTTGCGCGTCGCGTGATGCCGGTCACCGGGGTGTTGAGCCGGATCTGCCGGCGGAACGGCGCGGTCAGTCTGTCGACGTAACACCTCGAGCCGCCGCGGATGACGCGCCACTGCGGCCGGTTCTTGATATTCAACAACCCGTGATTGGCGAAGAAGCGGACAAAGTAGGCCGCCGGGAACGACAGCATGCGACGTGGTTCGGCCGACCAGATCGCCGCGCCCATGGGGATGATGTAGTAATCGGTGAAGGCGGCACTGTAGTGGTTGTCGCGCAGATAAGTGCCCAGCGTCAGCGAGTCATCGCTGGCTTCCAGCAGGCTTCTTGCCTCGCGGTTGAAGCGCACAATATCGCGCAGCATGCGGTGAAAGGACGGCCGCAACAGGTTGCGCCGTTGCGCAAACAGGGTGTTCAGCGAGTGGCCCTTGTACTCCAGTCCGCTGCGCTCGCATTTTACGCCGAAGCTCATCTCGCTGGGTTGCGTGGGCACGCCGAGCTCGTCGAGCAGGGCAATGAAATTCGGATAGGTCCAGTCGTTGTAGACGATGAAGCCGGTATCGATCGCCAGTGGCCGGCCGCTGTCATCGACAGTGTGCGTGTGGGTGTGGCCGCCGACGTGATCAGCGGCCTCGAAAACAGTGATGTCGTGATCGCGGCACAGCGCCCGGGCGGCGACATTGCCGGCGATGCCGGTGCCAATGACGGCGATCTTCATGGTGTCTCTCCCTGTTCGGCTGAACGCTCCGGCCACTGCTGTGGCACGTTGCGCAGCTTCGCTGTGTCATAACCCTGCGCGGCGATCATGTCGGTCAGTTGCTGCAAGTCCTGCTCCGGGATTTCCGGTGTGCGTGCCATGACCCAGACATAATCGCGTTTGCTGCGCCCGATGATGGTGTGTCGGTAATCAGCGTCGACATAGACGATACGGTACTCGGCCTTGATCGGCCATACAAAACGCATACCCCACAGGGCATTCGATTGCGTGTCGATAACGAAACCGGTCGGCTGGTAGGTCTTGCGCTTGCCATCGAAGCCGCCGTCGTTGAAGGAGAAGGTGGTGGCAATGCGGCCATCATCGAGCAGCCGATAGGATTCCACGGCATTGTAGGCATCGCGCTCCAGGAAAGTGGGGATGTGCGCGATCACGTACCAGTCACCCATGAAGCGCGGCAGGTCCACATGGTCGGCGGTGCGTATCGGCGCCAGAGTGGTGCTGCTGCAACCGGCGATCAGTGCCAGGCTGCCAACCAGTCCCAGCAGTTTCCCGGACAATTTCGTAAATCCTTTTGCAGGAGCGGCCTCCTGGCCGCGAATCGTGCCTGGGACGGCGCTCCTGCAGGTTGATTTATTTAGAATACTGGTCCTATTCACCGCCAACGCCCCCGTTC
>JBATFE010000509.1:0-3152 GCA_049664445.1 Gammaproteobacteria bacterium | reverse complement strand
GAGATACACACCCAGCACGAAGGGCATGGGAAAATAATAACTAAACGCCGGAAACCCCATGAAGACTTCCGGCATCCATCCCGAAAGCTTGCCTTGGGCTACCCAGTCCCTGAAAACATTGGCGTAGAGAATATGAGAGGCTGTGTCACCACCGGTCGCCCAGGTAGGCAAGACCCACAGATCCAGCCGTGTATGGTCGGCAACCCACAAGGTAATCCCGACCGCCAGTAACCAACCCGTGTAACGCACAAGTGCCGATTCCACAGCAGGACGATGTGCTCCCCTGTGCTGTATGAATACGAACAACGTCCACAGCAACGCAAGACCGGCAGTCGTGATCGAAAGTATTTGCAGCCAATGTACGGATCTCCACCAGGCATGTTGCGGGGCAATGCCTGTGTACTTGAGCCACTGTGCCTTCTGGTCCGTGCGGATAGACCAGGGTATCAACTTGCTGTGATGGAACCCACGATCACTCCAGTCCAGCCGGGCCAACTGCGGATAGATACCGCCCGTCTCGGCCTTGCGATCTGGCCGTTGCGCAAGCTCGAATACATGAACCTCCGGGGTCAAGGGGTCGATGGCTTTCCAGTTCGGTGCTGATGACAGCGTTAACGAGACATCTTCCGGAGCGATACCGGCCAGTTGCCAGCGCAGCTGTTCACCCTTGAACTGAACCTGGGGAGACCGTAGCGGGGTCTCGCGTGCTGTCCCCAGAAGGTATTCGATAGCAAGCGGGTAGCTTTGCCATACCTTGTCGTCGTCCTGGTACTCGATGGCAAGCAACAGGTGATATCTGCCGGGCAATCGGTGGCCGGACGGGATTCGCACTGGAAAAACCTGCGACTCGTGCGCTTTCCATATCCGCGGGCCAGCCATCCTGACCGTTTGGTCAGCGGACCTTAATAACAGCCCGGTGTTGTACAGCGGCCCGCTTGCAGACAGCGTCAGTTCGAGCGTTCCATCAAGCGCATGGGCGTTTGCCGTAATAGTTGCCTTGTAATCGAATCGGGGCGCCCCGGATTCCGCCGGCAACGGCAGGCACAATATCAGCAAGACAAGGTACGTCGACAGCACGCGACGAACGACCGCTGACGTTACGCAACTCATGTCCATTGCTTCTTTAATCGCAGAATAATAATGATGACCGGTATGAGCCCGCCCAGAAGGATCCATACCCAGAGCGGCCTGGCAACCGGGTTAACATTGCCGATAACGCGGACATCTGCTGATCCGGCCATGCTGAAGCGGTTCCCGTTTTCTTCGTACCGTCCTACCAGCAAGACCTGGTAGCTGCTGTTCGCCAATGCCGAATAATTCTCCACGTTGTACACAAGCGTTTCTACCTGTTGCGGACCTATTTCAACCACCGAATGTTCTTGAGAGACTGACAATTCATTGGGGGAAAAAAGCGCAAGATCAATCTTCTGCTTCTGCTGCCCGTCATTGCGCAGTACAAATCGTATCCGCCCCTTGCCATCGACCGGTAGTCTTGTCGTGCCGCCGCTAATAGAAACAGCCGGCACGACTATCGACTGATAGTCATAAAACCCGACCGACAGTGCCGTGAAAGGGTAACCAGCGTCGTCCTTGTAGTTTGCCCTGAAGACGACAGAATAGCGGCCGGGAATGCCGAACATATCAGCCAGTGGAAACTCCGCCGCTGTCTTTTCATCGACTTCCAGTTTCTTGACCACCGGGCCGACCAGGACCCTGTCATCCAGGATGATTTCTAACTGCACATCATGTGCAGGCACGTTTCCCCTGTTCTCAGCCATGACCAACAGCGTCAGGCCCTCCGGTTTCACGCTAACCGAGAACTCTGTCGCCAGGGTAATATGCGCGCCGAATGCGTTCGTGCAATTCATAGAAATGAGAATGACCGTCCCGAATAGCAGGGCTTTCAGCCAATCAATTCCGCCGGCTCCTGCGAATACAAAGGACCGGTTAATTCTGCGGCATTTCACCAGCATGACACTCAAGTCAGTAACCAGCCTGGAGGATTGACAGTCGTGCACATTGTTTTCTCACCGAGAATGGCCCGCATGACGGCTATAGGCCCGTTACCTCGGGCGCATTCGGTTCCCGCAGCAACAGCATAAACGCGCCCGGCAACGTGGATGACCACAATACCAGCAAATATGCCGCAGACAGAGCCAGTACCGAGGTAGCATCAACACCGAGCGGCAGCAACAGGGCCATCATAGCGCCCTCTCGTGCGCCCAGACCACCCAATGAGATGGGCAGGCTGGCTACCAGGAATACCAGTATCAGCACCACCAGGAACTGGAATACCGGCAGATGCACACCCAGCCCGGGTGCCAACATCAATAGCACCAGCACCACCATCAGTTGATTCAGCACGGACAGGCCAAAGGCTGACAGCACAAGTCCAGGCGCGCTGCGGTAGCGCGGGAAACAGGACAACACCGCATGCAAACGCGGCCAGCGGCTACCGAAACCGGCATCCAGCAGCCTTGTCCATCGGGGTAGCAAAGCGATGACCAGCAGCGGTAATATCGCCAGCAGGCTTAATCCAAACACGCTTAGTGCTAGCTCGTTTTCAAAACCATCCGGCGCAAACAACAGTGCTGTAAAGCCCAAACTGACCAAAGCGGCCAAACCCAGCACGCGATCGACAAACGCGGAGCTGACCAGCGCGCTGCCACCAAAGCCGGCGGCATAAAGCCGCGCAGTTCGGGCCAGGTCACCCCCATAGATGGACGGCAGCAGGTTGTTATAGAACACACCCAGGTAATAACTTGGCCATAGCTGTCGAAAGGCAATGGTCCCGTTGAGGTGCCGAAACAACAACCACCAGCGAACGCCACCCGCCACAAATGACAGGAAATGCAATGCAATCGCCACGATCAACAGGAGAGGATTGATGCCGGCAAGCGTGTTACGAACCTGCCCATAATCAAAATAACGGGACAACCACCACAGACAGGCCACTGTAACCAGCGCCTTCAGCACGAACAGTGCGATGTTCTTACTCGTATCGCTCACACGACATCCCGCAGTATCCGGGAAGAGGGAAGTGCCATCTTATGCTCAGAACAGGTATGAAGGAGTTTAAGACTGTAACAGGGTCAGCCAACTGCCATCAATGCCAGGGCATTAATAATAGCGATGGGCAGCCGGTTCTATTC
>JBATFE010000508.1:0-2689 GCA_049664445.1 Gammaproteobacteria bacterium | reverse complement strand
TGTCTATGTGTCATGAATTATCCAACCAGGCTTTAGCATGTATTAGTGCACATAAGTGATGCAAACGAAAACGGGGCCAGCCGGCCCCGTTTCCATAGTCATTTACTTAACGATCAGAAGGTATGCTTCATACCAATGGACAGCTTGTCGTCTTCACCGCCACTTTCACCCACCGCGGAACAGACATTGTTGTCCTGGTCATTACAATCGATCTCGCTGAAACCGCCGTAGAGCATGGTGCGCTTGCTCATACTGTAGGAACCAACAAGCTGCCAAACACTGTAGCGGGAAGCGATACTGCCACCACTGCCGCCTTTAGCTTGCGCCCAGCCAAAATAGGCCATGGCATTACCCATTGTCGCAGTCGCACCGAGCATCCAGGTGTCTGCACCGTCGCCGGAACCCGCCGTCTGGTTGCCGCCACGCGCACTGATCAAACCACCATCCCCTTCATACTGTGCCAGAAGGGAGAACATGCTGATGTCAAACTTGCCACCCACCTTCCAGGCATCGTCATCACCGCCTGCATCACTGGTAATGTAATCTGCAAAGGCGAGGAACGGACCGGCCTTGTACTGGCCACCGACTCCCCACGGGGAATCCGTGTCGTTCGCAGCAGTATCGTTCTGCAGGGTGTAATGCGCACCGACACCGAGTCCATTCCAGGCAGGCGAATCATAACGGAGCGTCCTCTCGGCACGACCCTGGCCGTCTTCACCCGCACCACTGTGCAGATCAGACTGCAGGCCGCGATCGCGTTGCTGCTGTGCGGTACGATAGATAGGATCGAGCATGGCACCGTGCGACTTGTAGACAGTCGAGATGGTGCCGAGTCGTAACTGACCAAACACCCCGCCCAGACCCAGCCACTGGTCACGGTCGGTGATGGCACCATCTTTGACACGCTCGGTGGTATCGTACTGGAAGTCGATCTTGAAGATTGCCTTCAGGCCGTTGCCGAGGTCTTCACTGCCCTTGAAACCGAAGGAACAGGTTGTGCAATTGAGATTACTGGTATCGGAACCGCCATCCTGGTCAGCAAAATCGACGCTGGTGTCGATGTGCCCGAATACCGTCACGTCCGCGGCCACAATGCCCATACCACCTGCGAGAGCCGTACCCATCAGGGTCGTTAATAGTTTCTTCATCATGTTTGGGTACCCCTGGCAAGGTTGGAAATGCGGTTCTAAGGCAAGCCTTCAATATAGAATGGAATTTACTTAAATACAGACAAAAATGCAACATAAATTTCCATTATGTTGTTATCCCGCAACAGAAAAGAAAACGGGGCCAAAAGGCCCCGTTCCCCGATTCTGATCGAAACAGCCGATTAGAACGTGTGCTTCACACCCAGGGTCCACCAATCGATGTCTTCCAGATCCTTCTCATTCGGACCGTTCTGAGCATAGCCGGCATAGACCTTGGTACGCTTGCTGAGGCTGTGGACACCCACAATGTTCCAGACGTCATAACCCGTCTTGATATCCAGATCTTTCTTGGCGTAGCTGCTGTTATCCTGCTGGCCATAAGCGGCATAGAGCATGTTGTTGCCAAACGTCGCGGTACCACCAACGAACCACGTGTCAGCACCGTCACCCGTACCGGTTAATGGGTCCTGCAGGTCGCTGATACCTAACTGGCTAGAGACGGCATTACCCTTGGAACTGATCAAGCCACCGTCACCCTCGTACATACCAAAGAGGGCGTAGTTCTTGTAGCCCCAACGACCACCAATATCCCAGGCGTCATCGTCGCCACCGGCGTCGCTGGTGATGTAATCAGCATATACCAGGAAGCCACCGCCCTGCCACTGACCACCGATACCCCAAGGGGAATCCGTGTCGTTCGCAGCAGTATCTTCCTGCATGGTGTAATGGCCCATCACCTTGAAGCCGGAGAAAGTCGGGCTGTCATAACGAATCGTGCGTTCGGCACGACCCTGACCGTCTTGACCCGCACCAGAGTGCAGTGAAGACTGCAGACCAATATCACGACCCTGGAGGACCGTACGATAGATCGGGTCGAGCATGGCACCATGAGACTTGTATTCGGTAGAGATGGTACCTAAACGCAACTGACCGAAGTTGCTGTCCAGGCCAATCCACTGGTCACGGTCGGTCAGTGATTTGGACTCATCGCCTTTGTAACGCTCGGTGGTGTCGTACTGGAAGTCGATCTTGAAGATTGCCTTCAGGCCGTTGCCCAGGTCTTCGCTGCCCTTGAAACCAAACGAACAGGTGGTACACACCATGTTTGTGGTCGAATCCGTATCAACAAGATCAAAATCCTGGCCTGGATCCTGGTACAAGATAGCCGTATCGATGTGACCCATTGCAGTCACGTCGGCAACAGCACTGGACATACCACCCACCAGGGCGGCGCCAATCATTGCCGGTAAGATTTTCTTGATCATGATTATTCCCCTTTACAGAGTTGAAGTAGAGTTAAACAAAGTCACTTGTCATTGCACGGTGAGGACTTTACAACAACAGAATACAAGAATGCAACACTTTTTTCAAAAAAACCACAGATGACCTTATTGTGTTGCTTTGTTGCTACATTTGACGCCGGCGTCCTCTACGCCGATACCTGTTTGAACCCAGAGAAAGTTATTTTTGTTTTTTAATTCAAGTTGTTACATAACTCGCTCCGCACAGTAGCCGCTAACGACCCAACAGCAGGCACAAGG
>JBATFE010000507.1:0-1581 GCA_049664445.1 Gammaproteobacteria bacterium | reverse complement strand
GGCCTTCAAGGGCCGTCCCGCCTGGTTGGACCCCGTGATCGGGGTTTTTTTATAGCCAGGACAGGATGTCCATGGTCTGAGCGACTGGCGGAATAGAGGGGTTGCTGCACTCTATATGAGGACAATTTCGGAGTTCATGGAGTGGGCCTTTGGCCCATTTTTTGTTTCCGGAGAACAGGATGAAACGGGATCCGTTACATATTGGCGACATGCTGGAACCGGGAATTCGCTCGCTGGGTTATGAGCTAGTCGGCGTGGAATACCAGAGCGGTGGCAGGGGCGGCGGCCTGTTGCGGGTCTATATAGACAGTGAAGATGGCATCTCGGCTGACGATTGCCAGAAGGTGAGTTACCAGGTCAGTGGCGTACTGGATGTCGAGGATCCGATTCCGGGGCATTACACCCTCGAGGTATCGTCACCCGGGCTGGATCGATTGTTGTTCCGGCCGCAGGATTTTGAACGTTTTGCCGGGCAGCTGGTGAAAGTACGCCTGGCATATCCCATCGAGGGTCAGCGCAGGTTCAAGGGACGCCTGGCCGGGATGCGTGGGGAGAATGTTGTCATCGAGGAAGACGATATGGAAATCAGTCTTCCCCTTGACCAGATTGAGCAGGCGCGCCTGGTGCCGGAATACTGAATGTTGTCGGAGGTTGCTTGAATGGACAGTAAAGAGATACTGATGGTCGTGGACGCGGTATCCAATGAAAAGGGCATCGATAAGGAGATTATTTTCGAGGCCATTGAGATTGCGCTCGCAACGGCCACGCGTAAACGCCAGCTGGGCGATATCGACGCGCGCGTTGCCATCGACCGGGTAACCGGAGAGTACGAAACCTTTCGCCGCTGGCAGGTGGTTGACGAGACGCTTGCCGCCGATGCCGATGAGGACGATGAAGACGTACTGCGATATGAATTCCCGGGGCGCCAGTACACACTGGACGCCGCGCTTGAACTGGATCCGAACCTGAAACACGGTGACTACATCGAAGAGCCGATGGAGTCGGTGGATTTCGGGCGCATCGGTGCGCAGACCGCCAAGCAGGTCATCGTGCAGAAGGTGCGTGAAGCCGAGCGCGCCATGGTGGTCGAGGCCTACAAGGACCGGATCGGCGAACTGGTCACCGGTATCGTCAAGCGTGTTGAGCGCGGCAACGTCTATCTTGACCTGGGGGGCAACGCCGAGGCCATTGTGTTGCGGGAAGAAATGATTCCACGTGAAGCCGTGCGCCCGGGTGACCGGCTTCGCGGTTATCTGCGCGAGGTGAGCGCCGAGCAGCGCGGGCCGCAGTTGTTTGTCTCGCGTGTGGCGCCGGAATTCCTGCTCGAGTTGTTCAAGCTGGAAGTGCCCGAGGTGGGACAGGACCTGATCGACATCCTGGCCGCGGCGCGTGATCCGGGCCTGCGTGCCAAGATCGCAGTGAAAAGCAACGACCCCCGCATTGACCCGGTCGGCGCCTGTGTCGGCATGCGCGGTTCGCGCGTGCAGACGGTGTCCACCGAACTGTCCGGTGAACGTGTCGATATCATTCTCTGGGACGAGAACCCGGCACAGTTCGTGATCAATGCCATGTCACCGGCCG
>JBATFE010000506.1:0-5865 GCA_049664445.1 Gammaproteobacteria bacterium | reverse complement strand
GTTCTTCCGTGGATTCCGTGGCCATTTTTATACAGTAACAGCACCCACCTTCACTGATTCTGATGGTCGGGTTTGGCATCAGGTTTCCGATCAATTATGAAGTTCTCACCCGATCATCTCCTGCAGCAACTGCGCCGGCACGATGTTCCCCCCGCTTATCAGGTTGCCTTCAGTGGTGGGCTGGATTCACGGGTGTTGTTACATGCACTGTCTGCGTTGCGTCATCAGCTGGGTGCCGGGGTGGGCGCCGTGCATGTTCATCATGGCCTGCATGCGGATGCCGATGACTGGGACAGACATTGCCGGCAGGTTTGCGATGAACTCGATGTCGCGTATGCCTTGCTGCGTGTTGATGGCCGGCCAGCGCGCGGTGAAAGCCCCGAGGCTGCTGCGCGTGATGCGCGTTACCGGGCGCTGGCGGAGTGGCTGCCGGCAGGTCATTGCCTGCTGACGGCCCAGCATCAGGATGACCAGGCGGAAACCCTGTTGCTGCAGTTGCTGCGCGGCAGCGGTGTCAGCGGGCTGGCTGCCATGCCGGTCATGACCGGACTGGGTGCCGGACGACACCTGCGGCCACTGCTGGGAGTGACGCGCAAGGCACTGCAGCAGTATGCATCCGGGCATGCCTTGAGCTGGGTGGAAGATCCCGGCAACCTGAATAGCGCTTACGACCGTAATTACCTGCGTCAGCAGGTGTTGCCACTACTGCGTAATCGCTGGCCGGCAGTGTCCTCGAGTCTGTCACGCAGTGCTGCACATTGTGCCGAGGCCAATGCACTCATCGGGCAGCTCGCTGAAGAAGACCTGCAGGACGTCGCGGGTCAGCAGGCAGACACGCTTTCAGTGCAGGGTCTTGTGGCATTGCCGGCTGACCGGCAGCGCAACGTCCTGCGTGCCTGGCTGAAGCAGCGTTGCGGTCGTACACCGTCGAGCGCGGTGCTGGCGCGAATCGTCAATGATGTCCTGCACAGTCGTGCCGATGCCGGGCCCTGTGTGCGCCTCGGCCGTTATGTGCTGCGTCGTTACCGCGATGACGTGTTTTGCTTGCAGCAAAGCGGCAACCGGAATGAGCCACAGGCACTGCACTGGTCACTGTCCACACCCCTGACCTTGCCGGAAGCGGGCGGGGTGCTGACCGCCCTGCCGGTGACCGGGGCCGGTTTACGACGGTCCGATGCCAGTGCAGCCGGGGTGCATGTGAGCTGGCGCAAGGGGGGTGAATGTTGCCTCCCGGCCGGCCGCAAGCATCACCACAGGCTGAAGAAACTGTTCCAGGAACAGGGTGTGCCTCCCTGGGAGCGGCAGCGGATACCGTTGATCTACATCGGCGAAGTTCTCGCCATGGTCCCCGGATTGTGGGTGTGCGAGCCCTTTCAGGCCGGCCCGGCCGAGCCCGGAATTTTGATCACCTGGGACAGCAGCGGCGAGTCGTCTGCCTGAAGCCGGTTTCAGGCGGCAGCTGCCAATCCGGTCATTGAGGTGACCGCGCCAATCTGGTAACGTCTACGCCCGTCTTGCGGCAATTGTGTCGCAGCCGGATTCCAGGCAGCAAATGACCCGATTTATCTTCATCACCGGCGGTGTTGTGTCCTCTCTGGGCAAGGGTATCGCATCCGCTTCGCTGGCCACCTTGCTTGAAACGCGTGGTCTCAAGGTGACCCTGCTGAAGCTCGATCCCTACATCAATGTCGATCCCGGCACCATGAGCCCTTTCCAGCACGGTGAGGTTTTCGTCACCCATGACGGTGCGGAAACAGATCTGGATCTGGGGCATTACGAGCGCTTCGTCCGCACCACCATGACGAAGGACAATAATTTTACCACCGGCCAGATTTACGAGAATGTTATCCGCAAGGAGCGCCGTGGCGACTATCTCGGTGCCACGGTGCAGGTGATACCCCATATCACCGACGAGATCATCCACAGCATTTACAAGGGTGCGGATGATGCGGATATCGCCATGGTGGAGATTGGCGGCACGGTGGGTGATATCGAGTCATTGCCGTTCCTCGAGGCGATACGTCAAATGGGCGTGGAACTGGGCCATGAGCGCGCCCTGTTCATGCACCTGACGCTGGTGCCGTATATCGCAGCGTCCGGAGAGATCAAGACCAAACCCACGCAACACTCGGTGAAGGAATTGCGGTCGATCGGTATTCAGCCCGATATTCTGCTGTGCCGGGCTGACCGGCCGCTGCCGCCCGGGGAGCGCCGCAAGGTGGCGCTGTTTACCAATGTGGAGGAGCGTGCAGTTATATCCGCCGTTGACGTCGACAGCATTTACAAGATACCGCTGCTGTTGCATGAACAGCAACTCGACGACATTGTCGTCGAAAAAATGCATATCGATGCCGGACCGGCTGATCTCAGTGAATGGCAGCAGGTGGTGCGCGATACCGGTCGTCGCGAAGGCGAAGTGACGATTGCCATGGTTGGCAAGTATGTTGATTTGACCGAGTCCTACAAGTCACTCTCGGAAGCCCTGATACATGCGGGGATTCATACCCTGACCAACGTCAATATAAAGTACGTCGATTCAGAAAAGATCGAACAGCATGGTACCGGGGTGCTGCAAGGTTCGGATGCCATCCTCGTGCCGGGCGGATTTGGCGAACGTGGCATCGAAGGCAAAATAGCGGCGGTGCGTTACGCCCGTGAGAACAAAATCCCCTTCCTGGGCATCTGCCTGGGCATGCAGGTCGCTGTCATCGAATTCGCACGCCATGTTGCCGGTCTGAAGGACGCGCACTCAACGGAATTCAACAAGGCTACCGAGCATCCGGTGATCGCGCTGATAGAGGAGTGGCAGCGTGCCGATGGTGGTCATGAACGTCGCAGCGAGGATTCGGACCTCGGTGGCACCATGCGTCTCGGCGGGCAGCAATGCCGGTTGGCGCCCGGCAGCCTGGCACGGCAGATCTATGGCAAGGATGTCATCGAGGAACGCCACCGTCACCGGTATGAATTCAATAATCTCTATCGGGAGCAGTTGCAGGAGAAAGGCCTGACACTGTCAGGTATTTCCATTGACGGCAAGCTGGTAGAGGTGGTGGAAGTCAGTGAGCACCCGTGGTTCTTTGGTTGCCAGTTTCATCCTGAATTTACCTCGACACCACGCGATGGTCATCCCCTGTTCAGCAGCTTCATCAAGGCCGCCAGGGCCTACCAGAACGGCCAGTTGGCAGCGCATCCTGCTGTGGCACATGCGGATGCCTGACAGTTCCCGGTAACTGGAACCATCACCCCATGAAATTATGCGGCTTTCAGGTTGGTATCGAGCACCCCCTGTTTTTGATTGCCGGACCCTGTGTCATCGAGAGTGAACAGCTTGCCATCGATACCGCAGGGCGGTTGCAGGAGATAACCGCTGCACTCGACATCCCGTTTATCTACAAGTCATCGTTTGACAAGGCCAACCGTTCATCGCACACGAGTTTTCGCGGCCCGGGTCTCGAAGCGGGATTACGCATCCTCGAGAAGGTGAAGACACAGCTGGGTGTAGCGGTGCTGACCGATGTACATGAAGATACCCCGTTGAGTGAAGTGGCCGCAGTTGTCGATGTTTTGCAAACGCCGGCATTTCTGTGTCGGCAAACCAATTTTATCCAGAATGTCGCGCGCCAGGGCAAGCCGGTGAATATCAAAAAGGGCCAGTTCCTGTCACCCTGGGACATGAAAAACGTCACCGACAAGGCGCTGGCGACCGGAAATGAACAGATCATGGTGTGCGAACGGGGCGCGTCATTCGGCTATAACAACCTGGTCTCGGATATGCGTGCACTGGCCGTGATGCGTAACACCGGTGTGCCGGTTGTGTTTGATGCCACGCACTCGGTACAACTGCCCGGCGGGCAGGGAAGCAGTTCCGGCGGCCAGCGCGAGTTCGTCCCGGTACTGGCTCGTGCTGCGGTCGCCGCCGGTGTCGCCGGGGTGTTTTTGGAAACGCACCCGGACCCCTCCGTGGCGCTCAGCGATGGGCCGAATGCCTGGCCGCTGGGACAGATAGAGGCGCTGCTGCAGACGTTGAAAGCGATTGATGCGCTGATCAAGGCTCAGCCGCTGCCTGAAAACGAGCTTCTGAAATAGCTCCTCGAATTTTTCAATAATACTGAGTAACTAACTGAATAGTGGAGTAATAATGTCAGAAATTTCCGAGGTAAAAGGGCGTGAAATCATTGATTCGCGCGGCAACCCAACGGTAGAAGCGGAAGTCACCCTGGCGTCAGGTACCGTGGGTCGGGCAGCAGTGCCATCCGGTGCATCAACGGGGTCGCGCGAGGCGGTGGAACTGCGTGACGGGGACAGCAGGCGTTTTGGCGGCAAGGGCGTCTCCAGGGCGGTTAACAACATCAATACGGTCATCCGCGAGGCCGTGTTGGGCAGGGATGCAGCGGCACAGGCCGAAATCGATGGTCTCATGATCGAACTCGACGGCACCGACAACAAGGGTCGCCTGGGGGCAAATGCCCTGCTGGCCGTATCGCTGGCGAATGCCCATGCCGCGGCACGCGAACGGGGTGTTGGCCTGTATCAACTCCTGGGCAGCGGTTCCAGCTACCAGATGCCGGTGCCAATGATGAACATCATCAATGGTGGTGTGCATGCGAATAACAGCGTCGACCTGCAGGAATTCATGATCCTGCCGGTCGGTGCGGACAGCCTGCGGGAGGCCGTGCGCTACGGTACCGAGGTATTTCACTCGCTGGCCAGTGTGCTAAAGGGCCGTGGTCTGAATACGGCCGTGGGCGACGAGGGTGGTTTTGCACCTGACCTGCCTTCCAACGAGGCCGCCATCGAGGTGATCCTCGAGGCCATCGAGAAGGCCGGGTTTGGCGCCGGCAAGGATATCTACCTGGGTCTGGATGCCGCCAGTTCCGAGTTCTACCGTGATGGCCAGTATGTGCTGGCCTCCGAGGGCCGTACATTCAGCGCGGCTGAATTTACCGAATATCTCGCCGGCTGGGTCGAGCAGTACCCCATTATTACCATCGAGGACGGTCTCGACGAGGGTGACTGGGATGGCTGGAAGCTGTTGACGGAACGTCTCGGTGACAAGGTACAGCTGGTGGGTGATGATCTGTTCGTGACCAATACCACCATCCTTAAACGCGGTATTGATAACAACATCGCCAACTCGATCCTGATCAAGCCAAACCAGATCGGTACCCTGACGGAGACGCTGGCCGCCATTCGCATGGCTGAAGAAGCCGGCTACAGTGCAGTGGTGTCGCACCGCTCGGGTGAAACCGAGGATGTCACCATTGCGGATATCGCCGTTGCCACAACCGCTACCCAGATCAAAACCGGTTCGCTGTCACGTTCCGACCGTGTCGCGAAGTACAACCAGTTGATGCGCATCGAAGAGGAACTCGGCAACAATGCCCGTTATGCCGGCCGCGATGCCTTCAGGCATCTGGCTGGCCACTGAGTGCCCGCCGGGAGTTTGCCGCCTGCTGATGCTTTCAGGTACACCGTTCTGGCATGAAAAAGCTGGTCATACTGCTGCTGATATTGCTGGCTTATTTGCAATACAAGCTGTGGTTCGGCGAGAGCAGCCTGCAGGATGTCTGGGAGTTGCACCGCGCGGTCGAGCTGCAGCGCCAGGAAAATATCGAACTGCGCGAACGCAATGCAGCACTGGAGGCCGAGGTGCAGGATCTGCAGCAGGGCTTCGATGCCATCGAGGAACATGCCCGCGAGGACCTGGGCATGGTGAAAGAGGGCGAGACCTTTTACCAGGTGGTCGAGTAGCCGTGTCCATTTTTTTATTTTATAGCCACGGAATCCACGGAAGAACACGGAAAAATACTATAAATGCTTTGTAACTATTCACCACGGAGGCACAGAGAACACAGAGTGTGTACC
>JBATFE010000505.1:0-3462 GCA_049664445.1 Gammaproteobacteria bacterium | reverse complement strand
CAAAAGGAATCAGCGCGAGTATCCATGCAGACATTCTTCCTTCAGCCGAGAGTGTCCGGACTCTCCTTTGAAACCGAAATCGTCCCCTGACCACGGCACTAATATTAGCCAGAGTTTCTGCAAGATTACCGCCCGTCTCTCTTTGTACAATGACAGCAATGACCACTGTCATTAGCGTCATATTTGGCACGCGTTCCAGCAAATTAAGAAAAGCCTGTCTTACATCGAGACCATAATTGATATCTGCAAACGTAATACCGAACTCAGTAGAAATCGGTTTGTCCATTTCTTCTGACACCAATTTTAGTGTTTCAGAAAATGGGTGGCCTGCTTTTAGTGCACGAATCATGATATCCATGGCTTCTGGCAACTGTTCCTCAAACTTGAGCAAACGTTTCGAGCGATCAAAATTAATTTTCAGAAAAGGCACAGCCGCTGCGACGACTCCAACTGTCACGCCTATGAGTATATTGCTAGTAAAAAACCATGTAAGTAAGCCAGCGGAGCACCCGATTATTAAACTAAGTAACACCAGTCGATGAGCAGGTGTGTTTCTTCCGGATTGTTCAATAAGAATTGCCAACTGGTCCATGCCAGGCAAACTTTCCAGTTGGCGCTCAAGTGGATTTAAATCTCTAAGATACTTATCACGTATCATCCTTGCAGCTGACACCTGATCTTCTTGTACAGCGATTCTTTTCAGGCGCCTTTTAAGTCTTTTTGCGGCTTTGCGTTCAGCGCCGAAAACCGGAACCATAAGATTCCAGACAAGCAAATAAACTGCGATACTGATCATGATCAGGAAAACAAGTGGTGTATTTTCCATCAGCGCTCCCCTCGGCTAGCTCTCATTATATGTAAGCAGTGTAATACCGCTCTATGAACCTGCAATTGCATGTTTCTGTGCAGTCCTGGCCAGGTGGTCAGTGCAAAAAACTTGTGCGAGGAGCAAATGAGGTGTTAAACCCGCGTGCCCGGTTCGAACATTTCAAGTGGCACATCTATACCACGTTTTAACAGATGATCCCTGAATTTTGGTACAACGCCGGTGGCTGTGAAGAAACCCTCTACATTGTTATCAGCATCCATGCCCGTTCTCTCAAAGCGGAAAATTTCACTCATGGTGACAATTTCTCCTTCCATGCCATCGATCTCCTGGAGACTGACGAGACGACGTCTGCCGTCTTCCATACGCTCGATCTGAATGACAACATCGATTGCGGAGGCAATTTGTGCGCGGACTGCCTTTACGGGCATATTAAACCCCGCCATAGCAAACATGTTCTCGATTCTGAATAATGAATCTCGTGGTGAGTTTGCATGAATAGTTGTCAGCGAGCCGTCATGACCGGTGTTCATTGCCTGTAACATATCGACTGCCTCTTCGCCACGGACCTCGCCCACGATTATACGATCTGGCCTCATACGCAGACTGTTCTTGACAAGATTTTGCGCAGTTATTCCACCCTTACCTTCTATATTCTGTGGTCGCGTTTCAAGACGAACGGTGTGAGGCTGTTGTAGTTGCAACTCTGCAGAATCCTCGATGGTGACGATGCGCTCGCTTGGAGGTATGAAGCCGGATAGCACGTTTAACATGGTAGTTTTACCAGAGCCGGTACCACCTGAGATCAGAATATTTAACCGGCAATGGACTATGCCAATCAATATTTGAGCAATGGCCTCTGTAAGCGAACCCAGTTTCTTGAAGTCTTCAAGACTGAGCAGGTCAACGGCAAAGCGGCGGATTGACATACTGGGGCCGTCAATGGCCAATGGGGGAATTATTGCATTAACACGTGAACCATCTGCCAGTCTTGCATCCACCATGGGGGTGGATTCATCAATTCTGCGCACCACACCTGTAACAATGCGATCAATGATGTTCATCAAATGGCCATTGTCATGGAAGCGAATCGGCGTTTTTTCAATCTTGCCGTAGCGCTCCACATAGACATTTTGATACCCGTTTACGAGGATGTCCGAGATGGTATTGTCATGTAGCAGTGGCTCCAGTGGACCGAGACCGAGTATTTCATCTTCGATGAGTTTGATAACCTGCTGACGTGATTTTGCATTCAGGGTCATCGAATCAACTTCGGAAATCAGGCGGTGTGCAACTTCACGAATCTGTGCCCGTGCCTCGTTTTCCTCCATGCTGCTGATCAGCGAAAGATCCATGATCTTTACGATTTTTTTATGCAAGCGCAGCGCCCATTCCTGTTCTTCTGCACTGATCATCGGCGCTTGCAGTGCCCTTTTCTGTTCAATAAGGTCAACATTATCGGCTGATTTCTTAGCGGCAACAGCCTGAGTTATTCTGTTTTTAAGACTCATGCGTCAAGTCTCCTGCTTTTATTAAAGCGCCCAAACATGCGCGAAAATACACCACCCTTGCTGGCCGTGATATCCGTGTTGCTTAAGCGTGTTGCAAGTTGAACAACGGCCTTGGAAATCGCTGAATGACGCGATTGTTCATAGAGTGGTATACCAAGATTAATGTTTTCAGTTACCCGTTTGTAATCATTTGGAATGAGGCTGACAGGTCCGTCGGAAAGCATTTTATTAATGTCTGCAATGGTAATTGCATCATTACTGTCATATCTGTTGACGACCACTAGCATGCGTTTCTCGCTTATACCGAGTTCATCCTTCAGTATGCTTCGAAGTCGAATCGTGTCGCGCAAATGTGTCAGGCTTTGTTGGGTGGTAATGACAACATTATCTGCACGTTCAAGTACGGTGGTTGTTACTGCATCTATTTGACGGGGCAGATCGACGATGACATGGTCAAATGATGATTGCAGTGTGTCCAGAAGACTGGATAACTTTTCCAGATCAATTTCCTTTGGTAATATCACGCTGTCCTGTGTTGCTGCGAGCATATAGACGCCACTTTTATGTTCTGTCATGTAGGCTTGTAACGCAACAGCATCCAGACCGTGTGAATATTCAAGGACTTCAACTATTCCCATGGTTGGCTGTAGATCGAGATAAAGACCCAGCGTCCCGAACTGGAGGTCCATATCAATCAGCGCAACTTTTTGCTGCCCTTCTATAGCGAGCACATGGGCAAGATTGGCCGCCAGCAGCGTCGCGCCTGATCCTCCTTTTGCATTGACCACGGCCGTCAATAGCGGCCCCTCCGAACCCTGGGTGAACTTTTCATGTGCAACAAGGGTCAGGGCGTCAAGAAGTAATTCAGTCTTGACGGGCCGCGTGAAAAAGTATATTGCACCTGCACGCATGGCATGACGCATTACCTGAGTATCGTCGCCGCCCTCGGTAATTACGATAACCGGTGGGCGAGTTGATGGCGGCCGTTCAGATAATTGCTGTAGTTCGCTTTCCCAGGCCGGGCTCAAACACAGAAGAAGTAGATCAGGGGGAACATTGATATCGTGAAGTGGATCAAAATGTCCGTTTGATGCCAGGCTGATTGTAACCGTATAATCTGTTTCG
>JBATFE010000504.1:0-22740 GCA_049664445.1 Gammaproteobacteria bacterium | reverse complement strand
ACAGAGATCATCATGCCAGCGCGTTTCCGGCAGTCATATAAGGATGACATGCAGCGACTTATGGTATCCAGCGAGGACAGTATGCTGAGTCGTCGCGTCTCACGGAGAGGTCTCCATCGGAATGGTCATGAGATACCCATAGAAGTCTCGCTTTCGGCAATCAGGGAGAATGACGACTGGACATTCAATGCCTTTGTGCGCGACCTGAGTGAGCAGAAAAAAGCCGAGCAGGAAAAGCGTGACATGCAGGCACTGGTGACGCGCAAGGAAAAGCTGGCAACAGTGGGGCAGCTAACGGCCACGGTGGCTCACGAGTTACGTAATCCAATGGGGGCCATGAAGAACAGTCTCTATCTGCTGGCCCAAAAGCTGGATGAAGAAGACCCCGACACTGTCGGCCTGGTTGATCGCATTGATCGCAATATAGGACGCTGCGACGCAATTATTTCCGAATTACTCGATTTTACCCGTGACCGGGATGTGTTACTGATACCTGTAGTGATCGATAGCTGGCTGGCCAGATTGCTGGATGGGTATGACCTACCCGATGGTGTCAGGCTGGTTCGCAAGCTCACCACCGGTACCAGGGTGCCGATCGATATCGCCCACCTTGAATCGGCAGTCATCAATGTACTGAATAATGCTGTGCAAGCCGTCATGGAGAAGCATCCCGCAGGCGGTGGCCGGGTCGAGGTTCGCACGCTGCTTGATAAGGGTCGGTTCGCCGTGATGATCAGCGACAATGGGCCGGGCATTGCCGCTGCAGACAGCGAACGTATCTTCGATCCCCTGTATTCCACCAAGGTCTATGGGATCGGGCTGGGGTTGCCAACGGTGAAAAAGGTTATGGAACATCACGCTGGTGAGGTGTCGCTGGATGCCAACCCTGGCGGTGGCACCCGGGTGACCCTGTGGTTGAACAGCAACGAGTCTTCGCGACAGGAAAAGACACTTTGAATTGGTAATTTTTCACACCTTCTTTTGACTTTATTTGTGTATAGTTGCGGCTATTCTCGGTCAGGAATTCTCAGTTTCTGCCAGTAAATGGAATGTAAAATGGAACATGCCATTCAGCCTCACGACACCAGCCTGCCGCAATCGGTAATGGTCGTTGATGATGATCCGGACTTTGCATGCAGCCTGGGAGAGCTAATAAGGTCTCATGGCTATGAGGCACACACGGTTACATCGGTGCAGGCGGCACGCCAGGCGCTGGAGTCGTTTCCCTACAAGGTGGTCATGATTGACATTCGTCTCGGTAAGGCCGATGGCGTCGATCTGCTGGCTGAACTTCTGGCGCAGGAATCAGCGCCCACTTGTATCATGATGACGGGCTACGCAAGCGTTGAATCTGCTGTCAAGGCGCTCAAGATGGGTGCCTACGACTACCTCACCAAGCCGTTCACAGCAGCTAACTTGTTCGGTACCCTCGATCGATGTTTTGAACGCATCAGGCTGCAGGCTGAAAAGGTGCGGGCCCTGCATAAACTCGATATTCGAAATCGTGAGCTTGTGTATGCCAACAGGCGTCTGCAGCGGGTGGTGGAATGCATGGGAGAGCTCAGCCACAGTGATTCGGTGGCCGATCTTTGCCATCGACTGCTTGAGAAGGTCGCCCGCAGCATGGGCGCGGAAGGTGGTTCTGTGTACTTGCGCAAGGGTGATCAGCTGGTGCTGGTGCATTCACTGGACCCGGGCCATGCACCACCCGTTATTCCGATGCCGCTCAATGCCAACAGTGTGCTGGGTCGGATCATGGAGAACGCGGAAGCGGTGCTGGTAGCCGACGCGGCAACTAGCGAGGGACTGATGCTGAGTGGCTGGTCCGGTTACCGGGACGAGTCACTACTGGCCCTGCCACTCACTGGAAACAATAATGAAATCATCGGTGTGCTTTCACTGCACACCAAACAACAACCACCGTTTACCCCGCAGGACCGTGATATAGGGCGCATCCTGCTGGCCGCCAGTAGCGAGACCCTGCGGGCCGTGAAGGCACTTGAGGAACTGCAACAGTCGCAGACCATGCTGCAGATGATCATGGACTCGAATCCCGACTGCATCAGGGTGCTGGATCGGGATTGCAATCTGGTGCAGATAAATCCGGCTGGACTCGACTATATCGAGATTGACTGCATGGACCAGTATGACAGCATAAGCTGCGCTCATGACATTATCGATCCGCCCTACCGTGATGACTTCGCGCGAATGATTCATGGCGCTTACGAGGGGGAGGCGGGGACCCTGGAGTGCAGCATGACAGGGCTGCGCGGTACCCGTCGCTGGATCGATGTGAATGCAGTCCCGCTGCGTGACCGCTCTCAGAATATCCTGGGGTGTTTGAGCGTGGCGCGGGATGTTACCCAACGACGGCAAATGGCAGACGAACTGCAGGAATCACGTGCCTTGCAGAAGCTGATTATAGACTCGGTACCTGAGTGTGTGAAAGTGCTGGACAAGAATGGCTGTATTGTACTGATGAACAAGTCCGGCCTTGACATGCTTGGTGCGGAGACCTTTGATGAGGTTGAAGGGCAGTGTGTTTATCCGCTTGTAAACCCTGAATACCGGGAGCGTTTTCAGCAATTGAATGCGCGCGCCCTGGAAGAAGGTGCAACCGGCAGAATGGAATTTCAGACCAGCGGGCTGAAGGGTAAAGAAATCTGGCTGGATGCCCATGTAGCGCCGCTGTGTAATGCTGACCAGGAGATTATCGGGGTGCTTGGCGTGACGCGGGATATCACTGAAGACAAACAGCGGCTGGAAAGAAACCGTCAGCAGGAACTGCAACTCATCGAGATCAACAAGATGTCTGCCCTGGGAACACTGGTGGCCGGGGTGGCACACGAGATCAATAATCCGAATCAAACGATCCAGATCAATTCAAGGCTGCTTGGCAAGGTATGGCAGGATACTCAGAAAATACTCGATGAATATGTCGCTACCCACGGTGCAATCAAGCTGGGAGGTTTGCAATACAGCGGGGCACAGGGTGCACATACAGACCTGATCAATGATATACGTCTCGGTGCTGACCAGATAAGGACGGTTGTCGCCAGGCTGAAGGCCTTTGCGCGACCCTATGAGGGGATACACGGCAGTATAGAAGGTGCGCACGTCCAGTTGAACGAAGCGGTGCAATCCGCTGTGGCATTGCTCAGACACGCCATCCGAACAGCTACAGATAATTTTCATGTCCTATTGGAGGACAGATTGCCGGAGGTTCAGGGCGATCGCCAGCAGCTGCAGCAGATAGTCATCAATCTGGTTATGAATGCACTGGATGCGTTGCCTGACATGTCGCATGGTATCCGTATCGAAACCCGATTCAATGCAAGTCAATCCAGCGTCGAGTTGAGTATTACAGATGAAGGCGTTGGTATAGAGACTCGAGAAATGCAGCAGATCATGGAGCCTTTTTATACCACCAAGCGTGAACAGGGGGGTACCGGGCTCGGCCTGTCAATCACTCACAGCCTGTTGCAGGAACAGGGCGGTAGCATTCATTTTGAATCCGAGCCGGGCAAGGGCACGTGTGTCGTCATTAGCCTGCCTGTTGTAAAACACTAGCGGGCTGTTTTATTCGCCGCTAGTGCCTGTACCCGAGGCAGATGTACTGCAGCCCGTAACTATCCCCAATCTCCACTGGTTGTTGTCAAAGGCTATTCAGTCGTTGAGATGGCTAATGATTCCAGCGCATCGTCTATAGCAGCCGTTCATGCCGTGCCGGGGGAGGGCTTGACTTGCAGATATTGATCAGGTTTGGAGAGGCATTAATCAAAGTGATCAAGCTGAGCCGCTGTCGTCGAGGTTAGTCTTTCTGGTGCTGTTCCTGTGCAATGCGTTGATAGATTTCTTCCCTGTGCACTTCAATATTTTTTGGGGCATTGACGCCGATTCTGATCTGGTTGCCTTTCACGCCCATGATGGTGACGGTAATATTGTTGCCAATCATCATCGATTCCCCAATCCTGCGCGTCAAAACTAGCATGTTTGTGTCCTTTGCCGGTTCGTGGTACGACAGCGATTATACGATTTTATGCGGATGTAAAGTCAAATCTTCGCAACGGGCTGGTCACTTTCTGCATGCTGCCAGCACGGGATGCGGGCTACTATCAACACAGTGTGTGTTGCAGCAGCCCGCCTTCATGAGCATAGCAGCACGATCTGTGACCATCTCAAGTTCTCTATTTTCAAGTCGATAGCAAAGTACATGGATGTAAGTCTGGCACAAGGGATAGCGTTCGTATGCCCAGCATGGAAGCAACAGCACAATTTGATGATAAATCACAGTCGAATGCCGGCCTGAGGGCTGGATCGCGTAAAGCAATAAAGGATATTCTGGCAATCATTCGCGAGCGCGGGTGCGTACCACGCGAAATGGATACCAGTATCTTGCGTGGTGCGCACCTGATCGGCGAAGACCTGTCCGGCCTCGACCTGTCCGGGCTTGATCTGAGCGGTGCCGATTTGAGTCGTGTCAGTCTTTCCAATAGCAAATTGATAGGTGCCAGGCTGGCCGGGGTCGTTCTGTTTGAAGCGGATCTGACCGGCTGCGAATTGCTGTCTGCAGACCTCAGTGAAGCAAACCTGAGTTCGTGTCGTGCCGCCGGTGCCGGTTTCGAATCGGCCACTCTGGTCAATGCCACACTGTTCAGTGCCGACCTCAAGGGCGCCACCTTTACCAAGGCAAATTTACGCGGGGCAGACATGCGCCGCGCGGATCTTCAGGATACGCGGATCAGGGAAGCGGATATCAGTGATGTCGATCTGACCCGCTGTAAACTGCAAAGCGCCGATCTTGAGGGCAGCTGTGTGGACAGGGCGACGCTTATGGATGCAGACCTGTGTCATTCCCGACTGCGTGGCCTGAAGGGCTATGCCACCGCCAACTGGATTGGTGCCGATGTTCACGGTGTGAATTTCACTGGCGCGTACCTGACCCGCAGGACAATTATGGACCAGAACTATCTGCATGAGTTTCGCACCCAGAGCCGCGCCAACGCGGCGGTATACTGGCTGTGGTGGGTTACCTCGGACTGCGGGCGCAGTTTTCTTCGCTGGGGTGCATGCATATTCATGTTGCTGGGTTTGTTTGCAGTGTTATTCAGTTTTGTCGCAATTGATTACGGGGAATACTCCACATCAATATCATCTTTTTACTACAGTGTGGTGACTCTGACGACGCTTGGCTATGGCGACGTCCGGCCGGCATCCATGGCGGCGCAGATTCTGGCGATGATTGAAGTCGTCATCGGTTATGTCATGCTCGGCGGTTTGTTGAGCATCTTCGCCAACAAGATGTCGCGTCGCGCAGACTGAAGGTGGTTCACTCATGCTGAATATTTTCAAAACGAAAGAAATTGATCCCAAGGAGCAAATGAAGGCTGTCCTGGGTGATTACGAGCTGCCCAGTTTTCCGGTTATTATCCTGAATGCACTGGAGAAAGTGCGGGATGCCGATGAATCTGCTGCAGAGATATCAGAGCTGGTAGCGACCGATCCGGGTCTTTCCGTCCGGGTACTGACAACCGTGAATTCAGCTGCCTATGCACTCAAGCACAAGGTAAACAATATTGATCATGCCGTGTCACTGATGGGGCGTGGCGAACTCGAGTCAATACTGATTTCAATGGCGGTTCATGAAGTCATACCGACCGAGAGCATTCCGGGGTTTGATGCCCACAGATTCTGGGGGACTGCCGCACGCCGCGCTGCACTGGCGCGCGGCCTGGCTGACCTGATTGACCCTTCGTCACGCTCTGAAAGTTTTACGGCTGCATTACTGCAGGACATGGCCGTCCCGATACTTGCCCGGCAGAGGGCTGATGATTATGGCCCGGTTCTTGAGCACTGGTATTCAAATGGCAGTGATCTGGCAACTCTGGAGCGGGAGACATTCGACTGGGACCATGCGACGGTTGCCATGTGGATGTGTGATGACTGGGGATTCCCCGAGCGCATTACCGAGGCAATCGGAGCACACCACGGGACCAACGATGATCTGGTCGCGTTGCCAGCAGTCAGTCTGGTTGGCGTCTTGCGTGAACAGGGCGAATCTACGGGTGTTGAACAGCTTGTCGAGAGCGCCTACGAAAACTACGGTTTGTCCAGGGACCAGGTGGTGGAACTGGTGGAGACCAGCTTTGCTGCTGCGGAAGATATTGCACGCATGTTCTCCTGAGTCGCTGTCAGGTGCGCAATGGTTTGCTGTATAGCTGCCAGATCTATACCTTCTCGGATATAAAAGTCCCGCTTTGCGTGTAAAAGTGCAGTGTCAGGAACTCTGCGCCAATGACATATTGCATGCCTCTGTTATGCTGTTGGCAATGGGTGACACGCGCAACTGCCGAGAGAGCATGACTGACAATCCTGATCACCTGGCCGTCTTCAAGCCGGCAGTTCGTCAGGAACTGTATGCCCTGGGGGGAGAGATCCCTGGTCGATCCCGATTTTCCTGTTGTTTCCTCCGGGTGGGTAAAATACATGATTGCTCCATGGTGCGATGTTCGTCGCAATGCCCGTCGGGTCTTTCCTGCCAGTTGCAGTCGTACCACTGTCTTCAGCGGGCTATGGCAGTGGCCGCAATCACTTGTGCTGCTGTAGCGAGCCACAACAGGTTTTGGTGCGCCGCAAAACATACACACAGGTCGACCTTTTCTGTCATGGGTTGGTTTCGCAGATTTACGCTTTTGTTGTTTTTCCCTGCTACGTCCCTGTTTCCCCGTTTGCTGGCGTGATGTTCTGCATTTGTACAGAAACTGCTGGTCGTAGGCGCTGCGTTTTTCCGGGTCCGTCAATATTGCATAAGCTTCATTGAGTATGGATGCGTTCCAGCTGTCACCGCCCAGATCCGGGTGATGTCTCAGTTTTTGCATCAGGGTACGGTAGCTGGCCTTGATTATTTCGCGCGGCGCATCCGGCTGTACATGGAGGATGCGATAATAATTACGTTTGTTTTTCATTTTTTACCAGGCGCCATGGGGAAATGAGGTGTGCAAGATCAACCTATCGCCTCTCTGTATAACAGGTATTCAGCCAGTGTATCCTGACCCGTGCTGAAATCGAGGAATTTCAGACCTACCCGGGACGTGTTGTGTCTGGTTCTGCGGGCATAGACAGTTTCGCACTGGACCCTTACCGCATCGAATGGGTCAAGGTTACTCGGTAAGGTAAAGCAGAGCTGAACGACAGTCGGTTTGCATCTGAATAATCGCAGCACGCAGGCTTTCAGGCAGTCCGCCATCTGCCGACTACCTAGCAGTTGCAATCCGCTATCAGAGAGTGAAACTACCGTGCCCGTCATGTTTTCCCCCGTTTCGGTAGTCATTTTTGCTGAAATCCGGGTATCAACACTGATACCTTTCGGCCGCCAGAATAGCGGTCTGCCAGTGTCAATGTGCGGTTTTGCTGATTTGCCCGCGAGTGTTTTCGTCAAGGCACGAATGGTTTTTGACAGATTTGATTTGACCGCCATCAGAGGAATCCTTTCCTTACCTTAATATATTTGCATGAGGAGGCATCCGTGTTCCTCTGTGTAGCTATCGACCCTGTTGCTATACCCTTAAACCGGCATCTTCATACCGAAAACCGGAAGCATGGCTGTGGCCAATAGTTCGACAGGACTGGTTAAACAGAACGATATACCACAAGGAATAGCGCACGTGAATGCGCTGTTACACAGTAGTCAAAGCGCTCTAAAGTTTCCCTGCCACAGGACGCTAAGGTGAACGGAGGCGGTGAATATCACACTCCAGTGATATATCCGCCAAATTTGAAACTGGTTCCAGGGAAGGGAATTAAGACCAGTACCTTGCCTGGGCAAAAAGGAGATTTACCATGGCACTTTCCGTCAATACAAATGTTATGTCGCTGAATGCTCAGCGTAATCTGTCCCGTACACAAACCGGTCTGGCAACCGCAATGGAGCGTCTGTCCTCGGGCCTGCGTGTCAACAGCGCAAAAGATGACGCAGCCGGTCTGGCGATTGCCAGTCGCATGGATGCACAGGTAAGGGGCATGAATGTTGCGATCCGTAATGCGGGTGATGCAATTTCATTGGCGCAGACGGCTGAAGGTGGTTTGAATGAAATCACCAATATGCTGCAGCGTATGCGTGAACTTGCCGTGCAGTCGGCCAATGCCACCAACAGTGCTTCCGACCGCCTCAACCTGGATGCAGAATACCAGGCGCTGAATACGGAAATCACCCGCCAGGTGGGGGCGACACGGTTTAATGGTGTCGCGATTATTGGTGCTGGCGCGGGTGCGAATGTCTTCCAGGTCGGGGCAGATGCAACGGATACCATTACGGTAACCACGACAACGATGGCTGCGGCTGCGCCCGGTACTGGTATAACCACCGACGTGCTCGCTACAGCCGCGATCGGCCTTGTCGATACGGCACTGGACCTGGTGACCACCAACCGTGCGACCTACGGTGCGGTGCAGAACCGTTTCCAGTCTGTCATCAACAACCTGCAGGTGGCCTCGGAGAACCAGTCCGCAGCCCGCAGCCGCATCATGGATGCTGACTTCGCTATGGAAACAGCCAATATGACCCGCTTCCAGATCCTGCAGCAGGCAGGTACGGCCATGGTGGCTCAGGCGAATGCTGCACCGCAGTCGGTACTGTCGTTACTGCAGTAATCGTAATATACAGGGGATTGTTGCCGGGCAGGGACGCCCGGCAATCCCTTTAAACTAGCAGGTGAATGACATGACAAACATGATCTCACAGCTGGTACCCCAACAAGGCATAGGGGGTAATGCCACATTGCCAGCCAGTCGGCACGTGCCAAAGGCTGTCATTTCCGGGAGCACGTCCCAGCAAGAAGTGATTCCGGAAGTTCAAGGCGGTATGGATACACCCTCGCTTGAAGAATTGACAGGGGCTGTCAACCAGCTGAACGGATACCTGGAGGAGGCACATCGCGGCCTCCGCTTTAGTATCGATGATGATAGCGGGCGTACTATTGTCCGTGTCATTGATACCGAAACTGATGAAGTAATCCGACAAATACCGTCGGAAGAAATGCTGGCAGTGATCCGGCATTTCAGTGAAATAACCGGCAAGCTATTCAATGAAGTCGCCTGACCTGTGTGTGCCCGTCAGACGCTTTTTTTATATTAATGTAATTACAAAATACCGGGGAAGGCGTTCATGTTAAGTGCGGCAGGGATTGGATCCGGTCTGGACGTTGACTCGATTGTAAGCCAGTTGATGGCGTTTGAACGCCGTCCCCTGGTTAGCTTGCAGAATCAACTGACGGATATCGATGCCAGGGTCAGTGCCTATGGTGAATTAAAAAGTGCCCTGGCTACCTTCCAGACTGCCATGCAGGGCCTCAGTACGCCTGCAGCATTGAAGGTGTTTACTACTACCTCCGGGAATGACGAGGTTTTCACTGCCTCGGCTACCAGCACCGCCGCTGCCTCCACCTTTGAGATAGATGTTGTCCGACTTGCAGAGCGACACAAGTTTGCCTCGCAGGAGCTTCTTGATACCGATACCATCGGTGGCAAGAAAAATGATGCGCTGGAAATCCAGGTGGGTTCCGATCCGGACAATACCCTTACAGTCGATCTCAGTGCTGCCAGCACCCTCGGTGATATCCGCGATGCCATCAATACGGATAGCGCCAACCCGGGTGTAACCGCAACCATAATCTTTGGCAATGACGGCAACCAGAAGCTGGTGTTGACGGCACGTGAAAGCGGTGCGGACAATGCGCTGACGCTTTCATACAAGGGCAAGGTGGATGCGGATGATTTCGGTTTCCAGGAGGTTAACAATATTGCAGGCGATATCACACTACTGGATGCAGAGATCAGTGTCGACGGCTATAGCGTCACGCGCGCAACCAATACCATCGATGACGTGATCACCGGGGTGACCCTTGAACTGCACAGTGCCGACCCGGGTATACCCTACACCCTCGATATTGCACGCGATTCCGCAGCCGTGGCCGAATCGGTGCAGGCCTTTGCCGATGCCTACAACGAGATCATAACGGCCATTGATACCCTGCGCGACGACGGGTTGGCTACGGACAGTGCGTTGTTCAGTATTGAACAGGGCTTGCGTGGCGTGATTAATACACCGGCGACCGGTCTGAACAGTGGCCTTGCCTACCTGGCTGAAGCAGGTGTTACCTTTTCAAGAGACGGCGTTATGACCGTCAATACCACGGAAGTGGAAAGCGCACTCACCAATAATTTTAATGCCATCGCGGAATTGTTTTCAACCGACGGACAGGGTTTTGCCAACCGTCTGGACACGCTGGTAGAGGGTTGGCTGGATTCTGAAGGCCTGATCAACGGGCGTACTGACGGGCTTGATAGTCAGAAAAGGTTATTGCAAACACGTGAGCAATCGCTGGAATACCGCATGGGACAAATAGAGGCAAGCCTGTATGCACAATTTACCCGGCTGGATACCTTGCTCGGCAATATGCAGGGGACCAGCGATTACCTGAGTCAGCAACTACAGTTGCTACCCGGTTTTGGTAATGAAAGCTAGCCTGGAATTTTGCCCATAACCTGTTAAATGGTTGGCTCAATAGTTGCATTGTTACCTTGTGAGTGCCGATCAGCCGAAATTACAAGTAAGGAAACCATCAAGATGAATAAACCAGGGATAAAGGGTGCCGCAGGCCAGTACGCTGCGGTGGGGACGCAGACCGGTGTTACGGAGGCCACACCTCACCGTCTGATACAAATGCTGCTCGATGGCGCACTCGACAAGATCGCCAGGGCGAGGGGCGCTATGCAGCGCAAGGAAATCGCAGAAAAGGGCAATCACATCAGCAGCGCCTGTGCCATTGTCAACGGATTGTGTGACAGCCTGGACATGGATGCGGGCGGCGAAATGGCTACCAATCTGGCAAACCTTTACAACTACATGATCCGTCGATTGATGGAGGGGCATGCGGCCAATGACCCGGTTGCGCTGGACGAGGTTGCCAGTCTGCTGCGTGAAATAAAGTGTGGCTGGGATGCTATCCCCAGTGAAACCATCAATGGCGGCGAGATGGTGAAATCAATGGTTGGCACATAAGTCCGCCTGTCATTCATTATCGCAATATGGGTATTTCAGTCAGGCAGGAACAGCTGGACATGCTGGTCGAGATCAGTCGGCGTATGCAGGCATGTGCCGGGACGGGAGACTGGGAGACTGTCAATCATCTACAGGAACAAAGCCGGCAACTTGCTGCTGAGCTGTTTGCAGAAGTGATCACCACCGCGGAAGTGCAGGTAGTCACTGCAGCTGTCAATGAAGTATTAACGATCAACGACCGTGTTACGGCGTTGTGCCTCGAGGCACGCGATGTATGTTTTGGTGAAATGGATAAATTTCAACAAAGCCGTCGGGCTGTAAAGGAATATGCGGAAAATTCTGGATGATGATCCAGGCCCTGCATTCCCTGCCATGTGCAAAATAGAATAATAATAGCTACACAATGTTGAGCGGCACCGGGCGCAGCACCATGAAGAAGGATGCAGTAGGTATTGTCTCGGGCTTTGCAGTTATCCAGTCGTTATATAATTCCCGGCCCTGCTTTTGTCCTGCTGTCAGCGGATTTCAGCGCAATGGCTCAAGGCCGGTCTCCCTGGTCCAGACCAGCCAGCTGATGATTTTGAATTTCGAGATTGATATCGCTCCCCGGTTGCTGCGGCTTGAAGAACCGGACATGGCTTCCTCGACTTCTTCCCGTGATGCCTCATAAATTTCACGGGGTTCGTAGTCTTCATCCATTATCACGAGTACCACCGTGTCCCAGTCACCATTGGGATTCAGTTGTCCAATACGCGCCCCGGATTTCTTGTCCAGGGAAAGGACGCGTGATTTGACCTGAATGCGTTGTCCTTCACGATCGCCCTGGCCGATAGCATCGATTCCTCCTGTCCGCTGTTCACACAAGGTCAGCCCCAGGATTCGTGCGGCATCGTAACGTGCAATCTCGCCCGACACTGGCAGTACCTGGCCGGTTGAACGCCGGAATTCAGCTGCCAGGCGACGTGTCTCTGCAATCAGCTTGTCGATTGAATAAACGGTCACGTACGGTTACCCGTGTCAGAATGAATGCAAATCATGGAGGGATATTATTGCCTGTTATGTCACTTTCATAGTCACAAACACGTGAATTCATATCAGTAGCGGATTTTCCGGATATTGCCGACGACAGGGCAACTGACAGGCCGTGCTGACGGGTAATCTGGTGCCTGCACAAGTTGCATGCATGCCAGGGTAATACGGCACGCAATGCCAATAATCCTTAACCCTGAATGTGGCGTCTGGGTGTAGTCAGGAGAAGTACTGGATTGCGATGCGGAGGGTACCTGAAGTGTCGGTAAATTGTCGGATCTGGCGCTGGAGTAAAGAATAGTGCGACATAAAAGCGGCGTTTGGTAAACCTACCATTTATAACCCATTGTATTAATTTTAAAAATTAAATTGGCATGGTAGATGCATATATCAGGTCGTGAAGCGTAACTGGCCTGTCAGGGGCCACATGCCGAATGGATTTGGCAGCTCGAGTTGCAGACCGGCAGTCGCCAGGGGATTGCAACAACGAGTTTAAGGGTGAAGCTGTTATGACGGTGATGGAGTAGACCCGTTTGGCATCTTTCATCAGGACAAGGAGGTCGTGTGATGGACAAGCCTGTGCCACAGGTACTGAAAACCGAGCTGATCGCCAGGGACAAGCGCACCAGGGAACTGGTCACATTGTCGCGACGCGTAGCGGCTTCGGATGTAACCGTGATGATTGGCGGTGAGTCCGGCACGGGTAAGGAAGTTCTTGCACGCTTCATTCATGAACACTCAGAACGGGCAGAGGGTCCATTCGTGGCCATCAACTGTGCCGCAATCCCCGAGAATATGCTTGAAGCCGTCCTCTTTGGATATGAAAAGGGCGCTTTTACCGGTGCCTATAAATCCTGTTCAGGAAAGTTCGAGCAGGCACAGGGTGGCACGCTGCTGCTTGATGAAATTACCGAAATGGAGCTTGGCTTGCAGGCAAAACTCCTGCGCGTGTTGCAGGAACGGGAGGTCGAGCGCCTGGGTAGCAAGGCCTCGATCCCGCTTGATATTCGCATTCTCGCAACGACTAACCGTTGCATGCGCACAGCCGTGATTGATGGTCGTTTTCGACAGGATCTTTACTACCGTCTTAATGTCTTTCCCTTGAAAATACCGGCCCTGCGCGACAGACCAGGGGATATTGTACCGCTTGCACAGCTGCTTGCCTGTCGTCATGAAACCGGGGCTGGTGGCCCGGATTTTTCCCTGGAGGCACAACAGTACCTGTTGTCGCATGCCTGGCCCGGCAATGTGCGGGAGCTGGAAAACGTTGTCCAGCGGGCATTAATCCTCAAGACGGGAGACTGCATAGAAGAATCTGATATCTGCCTTGACGAGGCGATTGATCTGCCTGCGCCCGAAACGCGGCAAGCGGCAAACGCGGTTGATAGCGAACAGAATGCGGGCAGTGTGCTGGAGCAGGATCTCAGGGCCAAGGAGCGGGAACTGATTCTTGCGGCACTGAAAGCCGGCAATGGCAGCCGCAAGGACGTGGCAAACCAACTGGGAATAAGTCCGCGAACGCTCAGATACAAGCTGGCGCGCTTGCGTGACGCGGGAATGGAGATCCCCCGTTCGGCAGGTATGGCAAATACGTAAGTTCATAATGCATACGGAATGGTTAACAGTGACGGGTAGCGGCCATGAGTGAAATCGGAATTGAATCTGTGTTGAACCAGATACGCGCCATGTCATCGATGGCGCAGGGCACTGCGGCAACAGCGGCAAAAGATGGCGCCGAGCGGCCGGATTTTGCCGGCCTGTTACAGGAATCTGTCAACAAGGTGAATGAGATTCAGCAGGCTGCCGGGAGCCTGGCAACGGCTTTTGAGGCGGAAGATCCGGGTGTGGATCTGGCGCAGGTGATGATTGCCAAGGAAAAATCCAGCCTGGCATTCCACGCATTGACCCAGGTACGGAACAAACTGATATCGGCCTACCAGGAAATAATGAACATGCCCGTTTGATACGGATTGTCTGAATTGAAAAAGGTTTTTGCACATGGCACTTATTAACACAGAAAAATTGGCAGCGCAGTCGAGAGGCTTTAATGCACTACCCGTAGTGCGGCAGCTCGGTTTGATGATCGGTCTGGCGGCAAGTGTGGCGCTGGGGTTCTACGTCGTGCTCTGGTCACAAACGCCTGATTACAGCATGTTATACGCGGGCTTGTCAGACGCGGACGCAGCACAGGTTGCCGAGTCACTCGAACAGGCCGGTATTCCCTACCGTATCGAGCCCGGTTCCGGTGCGATTACTGTGCCTGGCAGCGAGGTCCACGAGGCACGCCTGAAGCTGGCAGCCAAGGGGTTGCCGAGAGGTGATGGCAGTGGCTTCGAACTGTTTGAGAAAACCAGTAGTTTCGGAACCAGCCGCTTTATGGAAGCAGCCCGCTATAACCGCGCTATAGAAGGCGAGCTGGCGCGAACCATCACAAAATTGCAAAGCGTGGAAAGTGTACGCGTACATCTTGCCATCCCGAAGCAGTCGGTTTTCGTCCGTGACAAGAGCAAGACGCGTGCCTCGGTGGTGCTGAATCTTTATTCCGGCGCCCGCCTCGACGAGGAAAGCATCACGGGGATAGTGCACCTGGTGGCTGCCAGTATTCCCGGTCTGGAGGAAGACAATGTCACGGTGGTTGACCAGAAGGGGCGGTTGCTCACGAACAGCGGCTCCAGCGGTATCGGGGCAACATCCAGTCAACTGGCCTATACACGTAGCCTTGAATCTCTCTATGTGCAACGTATCAAGGACATACTCGTCCCGATCCTGGGTGTGGACGGTGTCCGCGCGCAGGTCGTTGCAGATGTCGATTTCACCATGGTGGAAACGACCACCGAAAGTTATCAGCCTGATAACAGGGCGGTTCGTAGCGAGGAAATCACAGAGGAAAAGACCAGCGGCAGCGGTGCTGCCGGTGTGCCGGGTGCGCTCAGTAACCAACCCCCGGCAGCTGGCACGACAGGCAAGGTAAAAGGTACGGTAGAAACCGGTGCAGCGGTTAACAGCAGCAGTCATGCAACGCGTAATTACGAACTGGACCACAGTGTCAGCCACTCGCGTACTGCACCCGGTGAAGTACAGCGATTGTCTGTGGCGGTAGTCGTCGATTACAACGAGCAGCTCGGGGAAGACGGTTCCGTGGAGCGTGTACCGCTTGGTGAAGAGGAAATGGCACGCATAACGGCGCTGGTCCAGGATGCGGTTGGCTATGATGCCGAACGCAATGACAGTGTTAATGTCAGCAATATTTCATTCAAGGTCATCGAGGAAATGGAGCCCGCACCCGAGGTACCGGTATGGGAGCAGGCTTGGTTATGGGATATTGGCAAGAAGGGACTCGGTGGCTTGATGGTCTTGCTGCTGGTCTTCGGTGTACTGAAACCTTCGTTGCGCAGTCTGGCGACCAATACGCCGGGTGTCGCTGCCTTGCCACACGGGGTCGCGGCCGATCAGTCGTCACTTGCGCCGGACCAGCTCAGCCTCAGTGGTCAGCCGGCTGCCCAGCAACTGTCGCAAGAACAGCAGTTTGCGATGGCCAGAGAACTGGTCGCAAAAAATCCGCAACAGGGGGCGAAAGTGATAAAGCAATGGGTTGCCGCTGATGGCTGATAAGGAACATACACTGAGTGGCACCGAAAGTGCCGCGGTACTGCTCCTGAGCCTGGGTGAAGAGCATGCTGCCAGTATCCTCAGGAATATGGATCCGCGAGAGGTGCAAAAGGTCAGCGCAGCCATGTCCTCGTTATCCGGTGGTGCAGGCAAGCAGATTGGCAAGGTATTGGGGAACTTCGTTGCAGATGCCAGTGGCGAAACCTCCCTGGCTGTGAGTTCCGATCAGTTTGTATCGAATGTGCTGGAACAGGCCTTTGGTGCGGAAAAAGCAGGAAATTTGCTGAATTATGTGCTTGATGGAAGCAGTTCCAGGGGGCTGGAAACCCTGAAATGGATGGATCCGCTGGCGGTTGCCGGTGTCATCAGGAAGGAGCATCCGCAGATTATCGCCATTGTCCTGTCGCAGCTTGATTCGGATCAGGCAGCGTCAGTTCTGAAGCAGCTCCCGGAAGAAAATCGCGTCGATATCCTGATGCGTGTTGCGCGCATGGATAGCATCCATCCATCTGCGCTGAAGGAACTGGATGAGATACTTGCAAAACAGTTCAATTCTTCAGGTGGAGACAAGCCATCCACTGCGGGTGGCACAAAAACAGTGGCCGACTTGCTGAACTATCTCGGAAAAAAAGATGAGGCCGAGCTTTCCAGGGCTATCAGCGAACTGGATGAGGCCCTCGGTCAGGAAATATCCGAACTGATGTTTGTCTTCGAGAATCTGAAGGATGTTGATGACCGCGGTATTCAGGCATTGCTGCGTGAAGTGTCATCGGAGACGCTGGTCATTGCGCTCAAGGGTGCTGATGCCGAGATCAATGAAAAGATTTTCGCGAATATGTCCAAACGTGCGGCCGAGATGCTGCGCGATGATCTGGAAACCAAGGGTCCTGTGAAGCTGAGTGAAGTACAGGAGGCACAGAAGGAGATCCTCGTGGTTGCACAACGTATGGCGGAGTCCGGAGACCTCATGCTGGGTGGCAAGGGCGGTGACGAATATGTCTAGTGTCGTGGACGGGGATAACGTGGATAAATTCCAGCGTTGGGATCTCCCCGAACTGGGTGACTCCGGCACGGGTTATGCTGGTCCAATGACTCCGGGGGAGATGGAAAAACTTCAGCAGCAGGCTTACCAGGAAGGTTTCGAGCGTGGCCACCGGGATGGGCTGGATGCCGGCAGGCAGGCTGTGGCAGAACAGGCCCGACAACTTGAACAGCTTCTGGGTGCACTGACACGTCCGTTTGAAGAGCTGGATGAGCAGGTGGAGGAGGAGTTGCTTGAGCTTGTGTTCGCGATTGTTCGCCAGCTGGCAGGCAATGAAATCAGCGAAAATCCCGAGCAGATTCTGGCGCTCGTGCATAAAACAGTCGCAATGTTACCGAGTGCTTCGCGCAATTTGCAGTTATACCTGCACCCGGATGATCTACAGCTTGTTCACGATATTCTGCCGGCAGCAGACAGCTCAACACCGTGGCATGTCATCGAGGATATTTCTGTAGGCCGGGGTGGTTGCCGGGTAAGCACCGAAACGTCACGGGTTGATGCAACCCTGGAGACGCGTCTTGCTAATATCGTCAATTCACTTCTTGGCGGTGACCATGACCATGACAAGGACATGCAGGAATGAGCACGGCACCCGGTATTCCATCAGCACAGCGCGGTGGGCTCTGGGCAGCGCGGCTCGCCGGACACCGCAAACGTCTCGACACATCGGTGCCGCTGGTCGTTGAGGGTAAGCTGGTTCGAATGGTAGGGCTGACCCTGGAGGCGGTGGGTTGTCACGCGCCCGTGGGTGCGCGATGTGATGTGCTGGCGTCGAAAGGTAATCGCATCGAGGCCGAGGTGGTTGGTTTTTCCGGCGAGAATACCATTCTTATGCCGACCGGAGATATCCATGGACTGACGCCCAATGCGCGTGTCATACCCTCAAACCATGTGTGTGAAGCGGTTGTCGGCGATGGCCTGCTGGGACGGGTAGTGGATGCTTCCGGACGACCGCTTGACGGCAAGGGCCCCATCGTCGCGGATGCGCGTGTGCCATTGACGGGCCGTTCGATTAATCCACTGGAGCGTCAATCGATTACCGAGACACTGGATGTTGGCGTTCGTTCGATAAATGCGCTGCTGACTGTCGGTCGCGGGCAGCGCATGGGTCTGTTTGCCGGAAGTGGCGTCGGCAAGAGTGTGCTGCTTGGCATGATGACGCGTTATACAGCGGCGGATGTCATTGTTGTCGGCCTCATCGGCGAGCGTGGCCGTGAGGTCAAGGAATTTGTCGAAAACATACTCGGCGAAGAAGGCCTGGCGCGTGCCGTGGTGGTTGCTGCACCCGCAGATCAACCGCCACTGATGCGCATGCATGGTGCGTGGCTAACGACGTCGATTGCCGAATATTTCCGTGATCGTGGTCTGAAGGTGCTGTTATTGATGGACTCGCTGACGCGTTTTTCACAGGCGCAGCGTGAGATCGGGCTGGCGATTGGTGAACCGCCGGCGACCAAGGGTTACCCGCCATCGGTGTTCGCCAAGCTTGCGCAGCTGGTAGAACGGGTGGGTAATGGTGACAAAGGCAGTGGCTCGATCACGGCTTTCTATACCGTACTGGTGGAGGGTGATGATCAGAATGACCCCATTGCCGATGCGGCCCGGGCCACGCTTGACGGCCACCTGGTGCTGTCACGGGATATTGCCGAAACCGGTCTTTACCCGGCCATCGATGTTGAGTCATCGATTAGCCGCGTCATGCATGACATTGCCGATCCTGTCCATCTGCAGGCAGCACAACGTTTCCGACAGCTCTATTCGACCTATCAGCAAAACAAGGACCTTATTGCGGTTGGTGCCTACCAGAATGGCAGTGACCCGAGGATAGATGAGGCAATAGCCTGTCAGCCGCGACTGCTCGAGTTCCTGAGACAGGGTAACAGTCGGGGAGTTGCTTTCGAGGAAAGCCTTGATCAGCTGGGTGAGCTGTTACTGCCGGCAGAGGCTGGTGGCGAGACATTAACAGAGGGGATTGCTGTATGAGTTCATACAAGAGAATGCAACCTGTTGCAGAGGCAGCACAGCAACAGGCAGATGCTGCCGCGAAAAGCGTTGCTGAATGCAATCGAATAGTCATGGCTTTGCGAAGACAGCTCGATGAGTTACTTAGCTACAGGGACGATTATGCCAACGGTTTGCGCCACAAGGGTCATAAGGGTTTCAATGCAAACCAGATGAAGGACTACAGTGTGTTCCTGGAACGTCTCAACAAGGCAATAGGACAGCAACAGGAAAATCTGAACAGCGCGGGTGCCCGGTTTGCGGCCAGCAAGCAGGCATGGATAGAGAAGCAGCAACGCGCAAAGGCTATAGATTCCGTAGTCAGCCGCTACCAGCAGGCCGACCAGCGTGAGCAATCACGGCGTGAGCAGCAGGAAGGCGATGAGCATTCACGGCGCCGCACGTGCAGACAGGGGAGCTAGAAATACGGGTCAGCATGATAAAGCTGGCATGGGTATTGCTGTAACTCATTGCATGTATGTTGGCACTTGAACGTGTAACCAATTCTCAAGAGGGTTTACTGGCGTATGAACAAGCCTATACAGGTACTTGAAGCGTCTGCTCATTTCTCTGCAACCGGCCAGGGTGTGGCTAACAGTGGCCGACGCGAGGATGGCGATAGCTCATTCTCCAGCATCTTGTCACAGAACAACGGTGAGCAGATCGGCGCTGATGATGGCCAGTCCTTGCCCGATAGCGGCAACACATTGCCGGCACGGCAGGCCCGTAGTGATGATCAGCAGGATGCGGCTGAGGGTACACCCGCTGCGGCAGATCAAACGGATGCATCCGGTGAAGCGGTCGTTATTGATGAACTCGTGACGGCAGCGGGGGTGAATCAGCCAGAGCAACCGGCCGTTCAGTCGCTCCGGCAAGTGGCCCCGGTGACGGATGTGGCGGCAATCGAGGGTACAGGTTTCGTGTCTGCCACGGGTGTTGAAGGACAGCCACTGAGTTCCGCAGAACCGCTGCCAGCTGCAGTCGCGGCACAACAGGTGCAGGCGCAGGATCATGTGGAGGGTACATTACAGCCTGCCATGATGCAGACTGTCAGTCTCACTGTACCAGGTCTTCAGGTACAGCAGGCTGCTGTTCGTAATGCTGGCGTGCCCGGGGTTGCTGCTGATTCATCAGCCATGACTGCAGAGAACGGCCGTCCCCTGGCTGATACCGGGCCACTTGCCGGTGCCGTACGCGAGGCGCTGCAACTGGCTGCCGCAAACCAGCCTGCAAACAGTGATTCGAAGCAATTCATGCAGCAGCATTCGAACCAGCAGGCTGCAAGCAGCCTGTTGCCTGCCGCCAGCAGTGGGGAGACGGCTGCAGTGCCCTTCCTGCAGACTTTATCAGATAGTGCTGTGACCATGCCTTCGGCAAGGGTAGCGGTGGCTGTTGGTCAGTCGGGCTGGGGTGAGGCTGTGGGACAACAGCTAACGTGGTTCGTTTCCCAGAAAATCAGTAGCGCCAGTGTGCGGCTGAATCCACAACACCTGGGTCCAATGGAAATGGCGGTCACTATGGACGGCGATAAGGCAAGCATTACCTTCACAAGCCAGCACTCAATAGTGCGGGATGCGCTGGAATCTTCCATACCCCGCCTGCGTGAAATGCTGTCTGAAAATGGCCTGAATCTTGTCAATGTCAATGTGTCACAGCAGGGCAGGTCACACAGAGATGGCCAGGGTGAGAGCGGTTTCGGGCAAGGATCCGGTGTTGCGAAGGATGATGCTGGCGCCAGCGAGGCGGCCTCCGGTGCAGAACTGCGACGGATGACGGTCCCTATGCGAGGCCTGGTCGACGACTACGCATAAAATATCGGCAGAGCGTTTACGGCGCGACTGATTGTTTGCCCGCTGCACCCGTCAGGTGTTCGTCAGGCATGCTCTCGCTTGCTGTCATAATCCGGATGCCGCCCGGTCCTGTCTTGTGTACTTCCTGATCGTTTGCTGAAATCACGCTGGAGTTACCCGAACTGTCGGATGACAGTCTCCAGTGGCCCTGGTGTTGCCGCCTGTAAGTGACGGGAAATCGACACCCCCATGCGGGCAGCGTTGTCATAAAAATGACTCACGTCAATATGGAAAATATAACCCATTGTAATAAAAGAAATAAATATTATGGCATAAGTATTGCTTAGCTTAGCACAGGTATCGATGCTCATCTCACAAGCGCATCGATTGGACTAAGGATAGTCTCAACGCTAAGCAGGGAAGCTTATGAAGAAAATCATTCTTATCGCAGTGGGTGTGTTGTTGCTTGCCGGTATCGGGGTGGGCACGATGCTTTTCCTGAAGGAAGATCCTCCCGCAGATGAACTGGCGGCGGAAGCAGCCGCCGAGAAGCTGAGCAAGGCGGCAGACCCCATCTATCAAGGTCTTGATCCTGACTTCGTTGTGGCCTTTCAGGACCCGAAGACCGTCAGGTTTCTGAAACTCTCCATAGAAGTCATGGCGCGTGATGATGATGTGATCGAGGCTGTCAAGCTGCACATGCCCGCCATCCGGGACAGCATCATTATTCTGTTGAGCAGCAAGAGCGAGACCAGCCTGCTGGATACCGATGGCAAGGAACAGTTGCGCAAGGAGGTGCTTGCCGCAGTTCAGGCCGTGCTGACTGAAAACACCGGTAGCCCTGGTGTTGAGGCTGTCTACTTTACCAACCTTGTCATGCAGTAACTGCCATGGATAACGACGAAACAGTGTCCGAACAGGTTGATTCCGAAGCAGCTGCTTCCGGTGAGGTCTTGTCGGAAGAGGAGAAGGATGCACTGATGGCGGGTGTCAGTTCCGGTGAAGTGGACGGACAGCCCGCGGCACCGAGCGGTGAGGTGGTTCCCTATGATCTGACCAGCCAGGATCGCATCGTGCGCGGGCGCTTGCCGGTTCTGGAAAAGATCAACGAACGCTTTATTCGCTATCTGCAGGGCGGCTTCGAGAAAATGCTGAAGCGGCCTGTCGATGTATCAGGTGGTGAGCTGCAAACAGTGAGGATATCCGATTACATCCACGGCCTTGATATTCCGGCAAGCCTGAATTTTGTGCATGTTGAGCCGTTGCCGGGTGAGGCGCTGTTTGTCTTTAATCCTCACCTTGTCTATTCCGTTGTTGATATCTATTTCGGCGGGAATTGTCAGCAGCAAGGCAGGGTAGAGGGGCGTGACTTTACACCGACGGAGACGCGGGTAACGCGGCTTGTGCTGGACGGGATCTTCCAGGCATTGAAGGATGCATGGGAGCAGGTGCTTGCTGTTGAATTCAACTACGTGAAATCCGAGTCAAACCCGCAATTTTCCTGCATGGCCACGTCGCGGGAGATGATGGTTGTTTCCGGTTTTCATGTGAAATTCGGTGAAGTTGGCGGTGAATTTCATGTCTGTTTCCCGTACTCCATGATAGACCCAGTGCGTGGCTTGCTGGACGGTGGCAGGCAAAAGAGCAGGCTTGATATCGAGAAAATGTGGCTAACCGGTCTGAAGCGCAAGGTTCAGGAGGCGACCGTGGAAATGCACGGCACGATTGCGGACACCGAGGTCAGTCTGCGTGACATTTTCAACCTGAAGGCCGGTGATGTGATACCGGTAACAATGCCCGAGCAGGTAACCCTGACAGTTGATGATGTGCATATGTTTCATGGCCACTTCGGGGTGCACAACGGTCATAACGCAGTGAAGATTATCAGCAGATTGAATACCAGGGAAGAGAGATAGCAGCGTACATTCCAGGAGATTGTCATGAGTGAAGAGAACGAGACGATGGAAACAGATGAAACAGTAACCGCTGCAACGAGGGATGACGCTTCGGCTGCAGACGCCGGGCAGAAGCAGGCGGGGGGAGAGAATTATCAGCCAGCCGAGTTTGATGATAAACAGCGTGATCCCGGAACGGCTAACAGGACGGGTGATACCAACCTGGATGTCATCCTGGATATTCCCGTAACGCTTTCAATGGAAATCGGACGTACACGGGTCAGCATCCAGGACCTGCTGCAACTGGCAAAGGGT
>JBATFE010000503.1:0-7357 GCA_049664445.1 Gammaproteobacteria bacterium | reverse complement strand
GCGGCACAGAATATTGCCAGCGGGCGTTCCAGCCTGGTACTTGCCGGTGGCGTAGAGTCCATGAGTCGCGCACCGATCCTCTATAACGACACCATGGTGCACTGGCTCGCCGCGATGGCCGCTGCACGCTCACTGCCGGCAAAACTCAAGGTGCTCGGCCGCCTGCGCCCCGGTCATTTCAAACCGGTGATCGCCCTGCTCCATGGCCTGACCGATCCTGTCGTCGGACTGTCGATGGGGCAGACGGCAGAAATCCTGGCGCACCGCTTTGGCATCAGCCGTGAGCTAATGGACAGCTTTGCGGTACGCAGTCACACACGACTGGCAAGCGCGCACGAGAATGGTTATCTCGACGAGATCGAAACCCTGTATGACACACACGGGACTATATACGACCATGATGACGGGGTTCGCCCGGATTCATCCATCGAGAAACTGGCCAAGTTACGGCCGGTATTCGACAAGCCGCTGGGTAATGTCACCGCGGGCAACAGCGCGCAGATTACCGATGGTGCGGCCTGGCTTGTCCTTGCCTCGGAGGACAGGGTTTCCCGATACAACCTGCCTGTACTGGGGCAACTGATTGACAGCCAGTGGGCCGGTCTGGACCCGGCACAAATGGGACTGGGACCCTGCTATGCCATGGCACCCATCATGCAACGCCATGGACTGGACAGCGCTGATATCGACTTTATAGAAATCAACGAGGCCTTCGCTGCCCAGGTACTGGCCTGCCTTGCCGCCTGGAAAGACGCGGACTTCTGTCGCGATGAACTGGGCAGGGAGTCAGCCTTTGCAGCGATCGATGAGGATCGCCTGAATATCGATGGCGGTGCGGTCGCCATCGGTCACCCGGTAGGGTCCAGTGGCGCACGCATCGTGCTGCATCTGCTGAAAGTGCTACAGCGAAAAGATGCAAAACGCGGTATGGCCAGTCTCTGCATAGGTGGCGGCCAGGGTGGCGCTATGCTGATTGAAAGGACAACAGGGTAAGCGGCATGGAAAACAAAAAGGAAAACGTACACTTTCGTGTCGAAACAGACAACGATAATATCGTGTGGCTGCATTTTGACAAGGCGGATACCGGCACCAACGTCCTCAATACCGAGGTTTTCGAGCAACTCGATCAGCAGCTGCAACAGATCGCCGCCCAGGGTCCGCGCGGCCTTGTCATCCTCTCGGACAAGGCAAACGGATTTATCGCCGGGGCCGATATCAGCGCCTTCACCCAGGTCAAAACCAGTGACCAGACACTGGCCTTCCTGCGCAGGGGGCAGGACGTCTTCAATCGGCTTGAAGCACTGCCCTTCCCGACCGTTGCGCTGATTCATGGCTTCTGTCTGGGTGGTGGCACCGAACTGTCACTGGCCTGCCGCTATCGCATCACGCGCGACGATCCGGGAACACGCGTGGGCTTGCCGGAAGTGAAACTTGGCATCCATCCCGGCTGGGGTGGCAGCGCCCGCATGGTGCCGCTACTGGGCGGACTGAAGGCCATGGACCTGATCCTCAGTGGCCGCTCCATTGACGGTCGTACCGGCAAACGCATGGGACTGGTCGACATGGTTGTACCCGAGCGGCACCTGCGCGCGGCAGCACGCAAACTGGTAATGGAATCACCGACACCACATCAACCCGGCTGGCTTGACCGGCTGTCGAATAATGTTCTCGTCCGTCCACTGCTGGCCCGCATTTTCAGCCAACAGGTAGCGAAACGAGCGCCCAGAACCCATTACCCGTCCCCCTACGCGATGATCGATATCTGGCGCCAACACGCCACAGACAAAAGCCGCATGCTGGATGCCGAGGTGCAGTCACTGGCGCAGCTGATTACCGGTGCGACTGCACAAAATCTGGTGCGCGTCTTTTTCCTGCAGGAGCAACTCAAGTCGCTCGGCAAGGACAAAAGCTACCAGCCAAAATATGTGCATGTCATCGGTGCCGGCACCATGGGCGGCGATATCGCTGCCTGGTGTGCCTTGCGCGGTTTTCATGTTTCCCTGCAGGACCAGTCTCCGCAGCGTATTGCCCCGGCGATCCAACGGGCTCACACCCTGTTCAAGCGTAAACTGAAACAGCCCATCAAGATCAACGAGGCCATGGACCGACTGCTACCCGACCACAAGGGTATGGGTGTGGAGCGTGCCGACATCGTTATTGAAGCTATTTTCGAAGATACAGATGTAAAGCGTTCTTTATACAAGACTATTGAACCCAGAATGAAGCCGGATGCCGTGCTTGCGACCAATACCTCCAGCATCCCGCTGGAAGAACTGTGCAGCGCCCTGTCCCGCCCCGAAAGACTCGTCGGCCTGCACTTTTTCAACCCGGTCGCGATGATGCAGCTGGTGGAAGTCGTCAAGGGTGAGTCCACCTCAGCGGAGGTGGCCGCACACGCAATGACCTTCACCCGGCAGATCGACCGGTTGCCCCTGCCGGTTACCAGTACGCCCGGCTTCCTCGTCAATCGCATTCTCATGCCCTATCTGATGGAAGCCGTGCTGCTCGAAGCCGAAGGTATCCCTCCGGCAGTCATCGACAAGGCCGCCACGGCGTTCGGTATGCCCATGGGGCCAGTGCAACTGGCCGACACAGTAGGGCTGGACATCTGCCTGCATGTCGCCGAAATACTTGCCGAACATTTCGCTGCAGAAATCCCGGAGAGTCTCAGGAAACGGGTCGCTGATGGCAACCTTGGACGCAAATCCGGGCGTGGCTTTTATAACTACAAAAAGGGTAAGCCTCTTAAAACAAAAGCAGGCACCGGCAACTGGAACATGGAAGAGATCAGCAACCGGTTGATCGACCGCCTGCTGAATGAAGCTGTCAGCTGTTTACGCGAACACGTGGTGGAGAGCAGTGACCTGCTGGATGCCGGCATGATTTTCGGCACCGGCTTTGCCCCCTTTCGCGGTGGTCCCATGCATCATATTGAGGCTGTCGGGGCTGAAACCATTTATAAACAGTTACAGAGTCTGAAGGCATTACGCGGCGAACGCTTTGCACCGGACGCGGGTTGGGGCGCACTGACACAATCTTAGGGGGAATCACTTATGGGTAACGGGTCAGGTAGCAAGGTAGTAGCCAAAGACGCCGGCACACTGGCCGGCTTGTTTCGTGAACGCGTCAGACGCACACCGGATGCCATCGCCTACCGGCAGTATGATGCCAATGACGGGCAATGGCATGACTCCAGCTGGTCAGAGGTGGCTGCCGACGTGGCGCACTGGCAGGCGGCACTCTCAGCAGAAGACCTGCAACCCGGGGACCGGGTCGCCATCCTGTTACGCAATTGCAAGGAGTGGGTCACCTTCGACCAGGCTGCACTCGGCTGTGGTTTGGTCGTGGTCCCGCTCTATATTGATGACCGCCCTGAAAGCATGGCCTATATCCTGAGTGATTCTGGCTGCAAGCTCCTGCTGCTGCGAGGACAGGAACAATGGGCAGGCATCCAGACGGTCCTGCATGAACTGGATACCCTGACCCGCATAGTCAGCCTGGAGGCCATCGACACACCGGAAAATGAACCCCGTGTCCGCATGCTGTCCGACTGGTTGCCTGAGTCCGGTGGCGAGTTGCACAGCGATGATGGCGACTCGAATGACCTTGCAACCATCGTCTATACTTCGGGCACGACCGGTCGCCCCAAGGGCGTCATGCTGAGCCACTGGAATATCCTGTTTGACACCGACAGTGCCGGCGAAATATGTCAAATGCTTCCGAGTGATCTGCTACTTTCTTTTTTGCCGCTATCGCACACCTTTGAGCGAACCGTCGGTTACTACATGCCCATGATGGCCGGTTCAACCATTGCCTATGCTCGTTCAATACCGGAACTGGCTGAAGACCTGCAAACCATTCGGCCAACGGTGATGATATCCGTGCCTCGCATCTATGAGCGTGTCTACAACAAGATCCAGGCAGGCCTTGCCGAGAAGTCGCCACTTGCAACCCGACTTTTCAACCTTGCGGTCGATACCGGCTGGAAGCGTTTTCTGCACCGTCAGGGTCGCGGTGGCTGGCAGCCGGGGTTTCTGCTCTGGCCATTATTAAACAAACTGGTTGCCGGCAAGATCATGGCGAAGCTGGGAGGCCGGATGCGCCTGGCTGCATCAGGTGGCGCTCCCCTGCCGACACCCATAGCAAAAGTATTCATTGGACTGGGGCTGAACCTGATTCAAGGCTATGGCTTGACTGAAACCAGCCCGATACTGACGGGCAATCCTGAAGATGACAATGACCCGAGCAGTGTCGGTGTCCCGCTAAGCGGCATTGAACTGAAGATCGGCGAGAACGATGAGTTACTGGCACGTGGACCGGTCATCATGCTGGGTTACTGGAACAACCAGGAAGCAACCGATGCCATCATTGACAGCGAAGGCTGGTTTCATACCGGTGACAAGGCACGCATTGAAAACAACCATGTCTACATTACCGGGCGCATCAAGGAGATCATCGTACTGGCCAACGGTGAAAAGGCACCCCCGGCCGACATGGAGATGGCCATCGCACTGGACACGCTGTTCGAGCAGGTGATGATCATCGGCGAAAATCGTCCCTTCCTGTCTGCCCTGCTGGTACTCAACCCCGAACAATGGGAACGGATCGCACGCGATCTGCAACTGGACAGCACCGATCCCGGGGCACTGAGGTCAGAAGCGTTTGAGAAGCTGATATTTGACAAGCTGGTCCGCCTGCTTGCCGAATTTCCGGGCTATGCACGGATTCACGGCATCACCTGCACCCTGGAGCCCTGGTCAATTGAAAATGAATTAATTACGCCGACACTCAAGCTAAAGCGCAACCGCATCATGGAACGCTTTGCGGCTGACATTGATCGCATGTACGAGGGCCATGCGTAACACCAGCCATGATCGACATGCCGGACAAAGACGATCTTGCCATCCGTGTCATGGCCATGCCCGCTGATACCAATGCGGCCGGGGATATCTTCGGAGGTTGGCTAATGTCACAAATGGATATAGCCGGCAGTGTCTTCGCGCGCCGTCTCGCCCGTGGCCGGGTAGTGACCGTGGCAGTCGATTCCTTCCAGTTCAAGCAGCCGGTATTTGTCGGTGACGTCATCAGCTGTTACGCCACCGTCATGCGCGTGGGCAACACCTCGATCACTGTCCACGTCAGGGCCTTTACTGACCGGCAGGGACCGTCGCATGACCATACACAAGTGACCGAGGCCGACCTGACCTATGTCGCTGTAGACGAGCAACGCAGGCCACGGCAGATCCCGAAAGACGACGACAACGGTGAATATATTGCCTGTAGGAGCGCCGTCCCCGGCGCGATTGTTTTTTGTCATACCCTGTGAACCGCGCCAGGGACGGCACTCCTGCAAAGAGGTTGATTCAACCGGGAACAGGAATCTTGAACAGAGTCCTGAAATTTTCCGTGGTAGCTGCAGCCACCTGCTCATACGACTCACCACGCAACTCGGCGATAAACTCGGCCACGTGACGTACAAAGGCCGGCTGGTTTGGCTTGCCACGATGCGGCACCGGGGCAAGGTAAGGCGAATCCGTTTCAACCAGGTAGCGGTCTGACGGCATTCTCGTCGCAATATCCTGCAATTCCCGGGCACTCTTGAAGGTCACGATCCCGGAAAATGAAATATAAAAATTCAGCTCCATGGCACGCTGTGCCATCTCCCAGTCACCGGTAAAGCAATGCATGACACCACCGACTGTGCTGGCCTGTTCTTCTTCAAGAATCCTCAAGGTATCGTCCCTGGCATCACGAGAGTGAATAATCAACGGCTTGCCGGACTGCTTTGCTGCCGCGATATGCCGGCGGAAACGCTCGCGCTGCCAGCCCAGATCACCCTCGCTGCGAAAGTAATCCAGGCCGGTTTCACCAATGGCGATAACACTGGGGTGCGTCGCATGTACTACCAGCTCATCGATAGCCGGATCGTGGCCGCCCTGTTCATTCGGGTGCAGACCGACCGACGCCGACACCTGCTCGTGCTCCTCGGCAATCTTCAATACAGCCGGGTAATCTTCAAGGTTGATCGACACGCACAGAAAATGACCGATATCCTGCTCTGCTGCCGCAGCGAGTGCAGCATCCATGCTGCCATGAAAATGTGACAGGTCGAGCCTGTCCAGGTGACAATGGGAATCTACAAGCATGAACCAGCCTCAATGAATGTTGAGGTTGAATAATAGAGTGTTTGCAAGGCGCCGCAAACCACTACGGCAGACTATTACATGGTATGGGTCGGACGTTCGCTATCCAGTGCCCCGGCCAGGAAACCCTCGATCTTGTTGCGCGCGGCGCCCTCGTCCTGTTCGCTGAACTGAACGCCGATTCCTGCAGCACGATTACCCTGTGCACCCACCGGCGTTACCCAGATAATCTTGCCGGCGACCGGTATCTTTTCCGTTTCTTCCATCAGCGTCAGCAGCATGAAGACCTCTTCGCCGATGCGGTAGCTTTTTTTCGTCGGGATAAACAGGCCACCGCCTTTCACAAAGGGCATATAAGCCGCATACAGGGCACTTTTGTCCTTGATCGTGAGCGAAAGAATACCTTGTCGAGGTGTTGTTGCCTGAGTCATTACATATGATTCCCTTGGTCTGTCTCCCGGGTATTTCCTGTTACTTTTGTGCTGCCCATGCCAGCAGGATATCTTCTGTCAGCAACTGGCGATTCAAGCTGCCTGTCGTGAGTCCCAATATCCTGTTGATATGTACCAGCTGGGCAAACAGTACCCTGCTATCCAGTCTGCGTGCAAGCCTTACCAGACTGTCACACAAATCCACACTGCGTACCCCGCTGGTCTGGCCGGTCATGGCAATCCGCAGCAGGTCCATCAACCAGTCCCGCATCCAGCGAATTCCCTGCATATCGTCTTGCTTCGACCATACAAGGGCAGTCGCTAATGGACTCGTCCTGCCTTCAAGGATACCTGCAAGCGAGTCAAAATGTTCCCTTCTCGCCTCGATACTGCCCACCCGTGCCTGTTTCAGTGCTTCCAGTGGCGCGCCGTGTGCCATCTGCAGGTATGTCCTTGCCGGTCCTTCGATGCCCTGCCCGGACAGCCATTGAAGCGCTGTATCCGGCTCCGGCACATCTACCCTTAACTGCTGACAACGGCTGCGAACCGTTGGCGGTAATTGTGACGGACGTTCACATACCAGGACCAGTACTGTGTTATCGGACGGTTCCTCAAGGGTCTTTAACAGGCTGTTAGCCGCATTGATGTTCATATTTTCAGCCGGATTCAAAACGGCTACCTTGTAGCCACCCTGGTGGCTGCTGAAGGCCAGCTTCTCGGCCAGCCACCTGATCTGGTCGACCTTGATGACACTGGCATCCTCTTCGAGCTGTACCTTTATGT
>JBATFE010000502.1:0-2965 GCA_049664445.1 Gammaproteobacteria bacterium | reverse complement strand
GCAATGCATAAGGCAATTAAACTATTTAAATATATTTTTGAGTTCCCAAACGCTCGATCCAATGGTGAGTTTCAGCAAGCAGTTATTCGGTTAGTAATTCTCAGTACTATAACTGTATATTTTTCGTCACATTACTATATAACGAAACAAGCCAACATTCTTGATCAGCCTATTGGCTTTCTCACAATCTATGATTTCACTGCAATACTAATTTTATATTCATTTAAAGTAATTCCTGGCGCGTCACATTCTCGCCGTTCCTTTACACTGTTAGCTGACCTTACTTTACTTTCGTTTACATTACATATTGGAGGTGATGAAGCGACCCTATGTTTCTCTGTCTATCTGTGGCTGATCATCGGTTATGGTATGAGATTCGGACAAAAATACTTACTTGCAGGCACCATAATCGGAGTTATTGAGTTTACTCTAGTAATTCTAACTACAGACTATTGGGTTGAACAAAGGACTGCCGGCATTGGTCTTCTTATTGGATTAATAGTCTTGCCAATATTTTTCTCTGTGCTCCTAGGCAAGTTAACAAAAGCAAAAGCGGCCGCGGAAGAAGCTAACAAATCAAAAAGTGAGTTTCTTGCCAACATGAGTCATGAAATTCGTACTCCACTTAATGGTGTCATAGGGATGAGTGATCTCCTGATGGGTACACCACTTACAAATGATCAACAAGAGCTAACTACAACCTTAAAGGCGTCAGCAAATACTCTATTGTCACTGATTGAGGGTGTCCTTGATATATCTAAAATTGAGGCTGGAAGATTCAGCATAGAGGAAACCAATTTTGACCTTCATAGCCTTGTAAATAATACGATCTCAATATTAAAGATCCATGCTGAGACCAAGGGGATTACACTTACCTATAATATTTCTCCAGCCACACCTTATGAATTAATTGGCGATCCACACCACCTAAGACAGGTTCTCATTAATCTCATTGGCAATGCCATAAAATTTACAGAAGTAGGCGGAGTCAATTTAATGGTGACAACTACCGCAGAAACTGTATCTACCGCCAGTGTAAGATTCGAAGTAATAGACACGGGCATTGGAATACCGATCGATGCTCAGGATTCTATTTTTGAGAGCTTCACACAAGCAGACAGTTCTACAACTCGTAAGTATGGTGGAACAGGTCTGGGTACAACCATTTCAAAGCAGATCATAGAGCTAATGGGTGGTGAGATTGGTGTTCATAGCATACCCTCCAAGGGAAGTACTTTTTGGGTACAAGTATGTTTTAAAAAACAGACGTCTTCCAGCCCACCTAACATCCAAGCAATGTTTCAAAATATACGAGTACTTGTAATTGCAAACAAACTGTTACAAGAGCTGTGCGCTGTACTTTCTTCTTGGAAGATTGACCATATCATCGTGCCTAATACTGCTTCCATTATCAGCACAAAGACACAAGCTAATGTACCTGAAGTCTTCAATATCATTATCACCGAATCTACCTGCATTAATGATCAGCTACCATCTTTCCCCGAGATGGTTCATTCATACCCTGGAACTCATGATACCCCTATACTTCTAATAGATAATCTAGATTCTGTTTCTGATACCGATAACGAATACCTAAGTAGTTACACGAATGTCATTAAATATCCTCTGGACCGTACCAACCTCTTTAACGCACTACATTCATCAGGGATTAGCGTGATAGATAGCAACTCTAACGTTTTTCCAGAAAGCAAGCGCTTCTCTGCCACAGGATCTAAGATTCTAGTTGCAGAAGATAACAAGACAAATCAACTTGTAATTAGAAAAATACTTGAACGAGGGAATCACTTTCCGCATATCGTGAGCAATGGGCAAGAAGCACTAGATGCCCTAGATGAAGATAAATTCGACTTGATAATAATGGATATGCAAATGCCAGTTATGGGTGGTATTGAAGCAGCCAAGATTTATAACTTTTCGACCAACAGCAACGAAAAGATCCCAATCATAATACTAACTGCCAATGTAACAACAGAAGCATTAAGGGAGTGTCAGGAAGCGAATGTAAGTGCTTATCTAACCAAACCTATTGATGTAAATAAGTTACTTGAAGCAATACATACCTTATCCAATAAAGCTGGCGATGAACCAGTAATAGATAACGATCATATGACTGTTGTACCAGAAGATAATGCCGAACCTGAATTAGCAATACTTGATTTTCAGACTCTCGAGAGTTTAACTAGACTCACAGATGATATCACCTTCCTTCCAACATTAATAAGTGGCTATCTTGCTGATTCTAAAATATTATTATCAGATATGGAATTAGCTGTATCCAACAAACAATATGACCAATTTAGGGAATTACTGCACGCAATGAAAGGTAGCTCTGGTAGCATAGGTGCATTAAAACTCCATAGTGAGTGCAAGGATAACCAGAATGTCTATAGCGATGATACCGAGTATATTCATACTCTGAGAAAAGTATCTGATTTTTTCTCAGAGACTGAGAACTGCTTATTGCAATATCTAAACAAGCCAGATAAGCAACAGCTAATGGAGCAGAACTAAACTAATAAAATGGGCTCTTCACCTGATCGAGTGGGAGATTTTTACCTGACCACTCCCACAGGATAAAGATCCAGACCTCCGAGATGGAAGTAGATTGCATTGGCAATGGACGAAATCTGGGGGGGCAAGCCAACAAGTGTTCCTTTGACTTTGTGCCGAATGCTTGTTTTGTCTCTGACCTGCCCCCAACATTACTACAACCATAGACTTCCACCGACACATTAGACACCTCCGGCTTATATAGCCTTACTGCTAACCGATATTTTCGCAAAGTGTTGTGACTGATTGCACTAATGTCTTTGCCATCCTATCTTGCGACTTAACCAGGCGCTCCATTACTTTCAACTCTCTTGATGTAAGAGACATTGCGGCTTCGACCCATATCTCACCTATGTCAATCAACTCCTCATAGCTCACCGGATTCACTCTATTC
>JBATFE010000501.1:0-1680 GCA_049664445.1 Gammaproteobacteria bacterium | reverse complement strand
CATAGGTCGTATACTGGATCAATGCAGTGCCTGATCAACTGGATGCATTGTCTTTGCTCCCCTCTGAAAGGTGTAGCAGAGCAATCTCTTCCAGTTTGAGCCCGGTCATGTCGCAGGGCTGAATGATCCCAATTGTAATGGAATAGGGGACAGACCACTATTTAACTGCCATGGCCGGCTGGGTTATCCGCCTTGCAGCATCATTTCACAATCTTCAACACCGGCTGCGTAGGTGTATCCAATAAATCAATAGTATGTTTGAACCGTTGATTCTTCACGAATGCAGCATAAGCTCTCTCAGTTGTCTTTACAGAAGCATGCCCCAACAGATGCTGAACATCGGTAATAGCGGCACCCCGACTCAGTAAACGGGTGGCAAATGTTTTTCTCATGTTGTGCGTTGAAATATCAGTAATGCCTGCTCTCCGGAATGCAGCTTCCAATGCTCGATTATTCTGTATTGTTTTGTGCCCACCATGCCTGCCAGGAAATACATAATCACCGTCAACGGCCTTCTCACGATTCAGGAGGGTAGTGCGAAGACGGTTGGTCATGGGGATGAAATCGTCATTGGATACCTTCGATCTGTACAGGTAGATCACACCATTATCGAAATCGACATCTGACCATTGCAGAGTGCTGGCCTCATTGATTCTGAAACCACCATCGACCATCAGAATGAAGATATCTCTTGCAGCCTGCCGGGATTTCTTGTGGCGGGAGTCTTTGACTGATGAGGGATCAAGTTCCTTCAGGGTCTTCTGCTCTTCCTCATCAGTCAGATAACGGATCGGCTTATCCTTTATGTTCCATTCACACCACTCATATTCAGGGGTGTAATATCCGAGCCGCTTTGCATTCCGGCAGATCTTGTTGAACTGCCTGGACCAAAGACGAATGGTGATGTCTTTGATCCCACGCAGGCGTTCATGTTCAACCCAGCGGGATAAGTTACGATTTGAGATCTCATCAAGAAAGGTGTCGCTGAAATAGTCTTTGAATCGATTAGCCGCTGTTACTAAGGTGCCGTAGGCCCTGGAATCCTTGCTGGTACTGAGCAGCAAATCACACGCCTCATATAATTTGATGTGTAATCGATGACCAAGAACCTGTGTATCAACCAATTCCTGTTGCTTGCGTAGATGAGCAATCTGCTGTTTAACTTCAGCGATTTCTCGAAGGATATTTTCACGGCTTTTAGGTTTCATTCTGCAGAACTTGTTCAGGCGATCAACAAGGTACTATGAGAGTAGCCGCCATTTAGCAGAAACGGGTTCCAGGACTATCAGGCAGCTTGGTTTCCCAAAGAGCTTAATTTCTCGAGTGTGTCCGGATATTTCCGAACCATCAGAATGAGAGCAGATGCTTGAGCATTCGGTCTGGCGCGACCCTGTTCCCAATTCTCGAGGGTGCGCAGGGACACACGCAGACTACGTGCAAAAACAGCTCTGGAAACATGAAGTCGTTCCCTGGTATCACGGATCAGGTCAGCATCTACTTCCAGTGGTGGAAGGTCTTCTATTTCGTGAGAACGCAACGTGATCTTGCCTTTACGCTGCTGCTGCATCGCATCGACACCTTCCATCAATTCATCAAATAGTTTGCGCTTCTTAGTCATCGTCTATTTCTCCTGGCATCCAATTCAGCCTGAATCGCTTTCTTCAGTGCCTTTTTCTCGCT